>JBOIFZ010000261.1:0-4539 GCA_050741735.1 Burkholderiales bacterium | reverse complement strand
TTCAGGCAAGCCGCCTCTGGCGCCACCATCAGCGCGAGCGCCGAGGCATACGGCGCAATGACCAAATCCTCCGCCAGTCCGCGTTTGAGCCCCAGGCCTGGCACGCCGAACGCGCGGTACTGGTAGTAGAGATGAACGTCGACCGTGTTGTAGCCGGATTCCGACATACCCCACGCTACGCCGCGCTGGTTTCCATACGCGATCTGTCGCTCCACCGCCGCCTGATAGGTCTGGTCGAGCAGCGTGTTTTGGTACGTCGGCATCACCAGCAGCGGCATCAGGTACTCGAACATCGAACCGCTCCACGACAGGAGAATCGGTTCGCCGCCGGCGGTAGTGAGCAGGCGCCCCAGGGCAAACCAGCTCTCCTGCGGCAGTTGTCCCTGCGCAATCGCCACGAAACTGCATAGTCGCGCCTCGGAAGCCAGCAGATCGTAGTAACTCGAATCCTGGCGGCGCTCACCGACGTTGTAGCCGATAGCGAGCAGATGACGTGCCTTGTCGTACAGGAAGTCATACTCCATCCGCGCGAGTCCGCTTGCTTGCAGTGCGAGGTGATCGATGGCTGCAATCCGCTCATTGGCGCGGCGGCTCGCTATCGTGATGGCGCGTCCAAGCTCATCCAGCCATCCGCGTTCCTCGGGCGTCGGCTCCGAGCCGGGCCGACGCCCGATTGCCCGCAGCCACTCGACCTCCAGTCTTGCCAGTTCGCGCAGCGTGGGGATCTCACCGATGCCGGGGAAATCGCCGAGCGCGCCCGGCGCGGCCGGCAGCAAACTCCACGGGGCGAGAAACGTCAGCTCATCGAGGGCGCCCCGGGATTGCCGGGCCAGCGCCTGCGCCCACCACTTTGCTTCGCTCTCGGGAGCAGCAGCGAGGCTGCCGGCCACCTCCGCAGCGGACGCCGCCAGCCGGGCCAGCCACCCCCGCGCTGCCGCGACGGTGGCAGGCCGGGAATCGTATGCAGACTCCAGATCCTTCTGAAGTTGAGCGAGCTGGGGAGTCGCGGCTCCTCCCGCAGCGTCCACGAGTATCCTCATCGTGTCGCTCAAACCCTCAAATATTCGCGATCCCAGGATCTTGTGATCGGGAAGTGCGAGCAGCCCCGGCCGCAATGTCAGCAGATGGCCCGCGAGGTTCCCGCTGTCCACCGACGAAATGTAGAGAGGCGGCAGCGGCTGCAGAGACTGCGTGTCGTACCAGTTGTAGAAGTGACCTTGGTGCCGTTCCAAGGCCTCCATCGTGCCAAGTGCATGCGCCGTGCGCTCGATCAGTTGGCCGGCCGGGATGTAGCCAAAGTCGTACGCGGACAAATTTGCAAGCAGCGCAAGTCCCATGTTGGTCGGGGACGTGCGATGCACGACCATGGTAGCGGGATGCTCCTGAAAGTTATCCGGTGGCAGCCAATGATCTTCCGGACCGACGAAGGTTTCAAAGAACGCCCAGGTCTTGCGGGAAATCTTCTGGAGAAAAATGATCTGGTCGGCCGTCAGCCTGGCTGCGCGGCGAGCGAGCGGTCGGCTGATCCACCAGGCGATGGCAGGGGCGGTAAACCAGAGGAACAGTATGGGCCCGGCCACTGCCAGCGCGGCCGGGTTTGATTGCGTCAGATAGATCACCACGGCAAAGGCGATAGCGGGAGCGATCCACATCGACCGGCAAGAGGCGATTAAGTCCGTGCGGCTCAGACGATCCAGCTCGCCCGACGGATTCCATTCCAGAAGTCGTTTTTGTGTGACCAGCATGCGCCCGGCCGTGCGCACGATCGCGTCCAGACTGAAGAAGGCCTCATACGGGAGGCATACGAGCATCAGTGCCGCCTGAGCGAAGTGCCGGCCAGCTGAGCGTAATGCCGCGGCGAGATGCTGGCCTAGCAGCACTTCGTCCGGTTTCTGGAACATTTCCAGAATAGAGGCAAGCAAGGGAGGAATCAGGATGATTCCGATCACCGACAAGGTCCAGAACCAGGCCGGTGACAAGGCGGTCCAGCCCAGCAGCAACAGGAGCGTCAACGCCAAAGGCACGAGACTGCGCCGAAGGTTGTCGAAGATCTTCCATTGGGACAGATCCGAGAGCGGATTTCTCTGGCGGCTGGCGCCGGCGCCGGGAACGCGCCGCAGCAACCACTGCGCAATCTGCCAATCCCCGCGAATCCAGCGGTAGCGGCGGCTCACGTCCGCGCTGTAGCGGGACGGATATTCCTCGTACAACTGCACGTCGCTCAACAGCCCGGCGCGCGCGTAACACCCTTCCAGGAGGTCGTGGCTGAGGATCCGGTTCTCGGGAAAGCGTCCCTTGAGCGCCCGCTCGAACGCGTCAACGTCATAGATCCCCTTGCCGATGAACGAGCCTTCACGGAACAGGTCCTGGTAGACATCAGAGACGGCGCGCGTATACGGGTCGATGCCCGGCTCACTCCCGCACAGTCGCGCATACCGCGACCGGTTCGCACCGGGCAGGCTCACGGCCATGCGCGGCTGAAGGATGCCGTACCCCTCGCAGACGCGCTGCTTGTCTTCGTCGTAGCGCGCACGATTTAGCGGGTGCGCCATGGCTCCGGCGAACTGCCGCGCCGTATCGCGCGGTAGTTGCGTATCCGTGTCAAGGGTGATCACGTACTTCACGTTCGATAAGACTGCGGTCTCACCAACGACGAGCGAGAAGCGATCGGTTGAGCCGCCGCGCAACAGCGAATTCAATTCCGCCAGCTTCCCTCGCTTACGCTCGTAACCCATCCAAATCCGCTCCTGAGGATTCCAGCGGCGCGGGCGATGAAAGAGGAAGAAAGTGTCGCCTTTCGGGCTCCGGTACTTTTCATTAAGCTCGTCGATTCTCTTCCCGGCCAGCAGCAACAGCGGCTGGTCCTCCGGCAGCGTTTCCTCGTGCGCGTCCCGAAAATCGGTCAGCAGACCGAAGTGCAGGTTTTCGTCCCGATTCGCCAGGAACCGTACCTCCAGCGCCTCGATCAGATCCTCGATGTTTTGAGCGCTCATGAGCATGGCCGGAACCACCGCCAGAGTGCGGCATTCCGGCGGAATGCCTTTGGAAAAGTCCAGGCGCGGCAGCGGATGCGGCGTCGCCAGTAACGTTGCCAACGAGTTCACCAGCGCGACCGCCAAATGACTTGCGCACAGCAGCGAGAGGATGCCAATCAGCGCGACTATCCAACCCTGCAACCCGTCGGCGTGAGCTCTCTCCAGCAAGCTCCCGGTGAGTATCACCGTCAGCAGCAGAATCGTGCCCAGGTAGATGGGCAAGGGAAACCGGTCGCCCAGTCTCTGCAGATCCTCGAAGGCGGAACGGCGCGCCTCCGCCTTTCGTTCGAGCTGCGGCAATCCCCTGTCGATCAGGTAGAACCCCACATGTGCCGCTCGATCGTCACCGTCTTTCCTGGCCTTCCCCTCGTGCGCCAGTTGGACCGCTTTGCGCGCCACCTCGCTTTCGGACAGGTGGCTGCTTCTCGCCATCTTCTCTACTACGTGCCGGTAGCGATCACGGGTGGCAAAATCCATCTTGCCGTAGACCCCGCCCGGATCCTCCTGCAGTTTCTGCTCGACAACGCTCATGGTCTCGACGAATACGCGCCAGTCCATCGCCCCCAGAAAGCGGAGGCTGCCGATGCTGTTGCTGATGGAGACCTGGCTGGCGGCCTGCTTTTGGGTTTCCGACTGCACCAACTGCTCGATCGTCAAGCCATCCTCGAAGAGTCGCTGTTCAATCCAGGTCAGCGGCAATGCCAAAGCGGGGCTCTGTCCCTGCAATCGGCGCGCAAGTTCCGCGACAAACGAGCTCACCATGGGTGGGCTCGACCGCGCCATGTCCGCGATCACGAGAATCAAGCTCTTCGGGTCCTTCTCGGCGACCTCTATCATCTGGTCCGCCCAAAAGTCGGCGCGGTCTCGGTCGAGCGTGTGGGCGGCGATCCGTGCTCCGACGCGTCGCAGATTCTCGATCAGCGCCAGACGCAGCATGATCGGGACGCCCCATAATTCGCCTAAGGTAAGCGTCGTGACGGTTTGGTAGGCAGCGATGAAACGACCGAGACTTCCCGGATCCACCCGCCCATCGCCGTGCGAGATCGTCTCCAGCGCGATGTCATACACCCGCGGAAGTCCGGCCGATGGCCCGTTGCTCAAACGCGGCAGCTCCCAGCTGTAACCCTTGGGCAAGTGCCTCCTGGCTGTGCGAATCTGCTCTTCGATCAGATAGAAGTTATCGAGCAGCCATTCGCCGGCCGGCACGATCGGGCGGTTTGCCTTGATCGTCGCCGTCAGCAGATTGCAGGCCTCGAGCAGTAAACCCTCGTTCTCGGCCAAACGCGTGAGCAGCGGATTGCGCTTCCGCTTCACCCCCAGCGCGTGCGAGGCCGCGAGTGTCTTGCCGTGCTTTTCCATTTGATCGGCATTGAACAGCTCCGATCGTAGCGGTGGCTCTTCGCTCGCGTACTCGTGCATCCAGCCGTTTCGCCGAAACAACCCTAGCAAATTGAGCAAACTTCGAAGAACAGTCTTGCTGCTTATCTTCAATCGTCGAGCCTCT
>JBOIFZ010000260.1:0-8744 GCA_050741735.1 Burkholderiales bacterium | reverse complement strand
AGATCCCCGAACAGAAAACGTTCGGGGCCCCTCTTCCGCTCTGCGGCGATCCCTGCTCCACGTTCCACCGGCCCCCGCCACTGTCAAGGACTCGCGCCTTGCCTGACGCCGATTTCGCGGGTTTTCCGATCGATGATGGATTGCTGCCGAATGGATATGAGGTGTGCCTTCCAAGGTTCGCAAGTCGTCCCACGAATCAGCGGAACAGGACACTAGACGCGCGCCCCGTCAGGCCTAATAATTGAACTTCCCTAGCCGAAGCAACGGGGCTTCTCGGGGGAGAGTCCTTGTTGTTTTTGCCGCATCGCCGTTCCAGGGTTCCTCGGTCGATGTCTGGTCGATAGTCCGTTGTTGTATTTCTTCATTCCCGGGGACTGAGAAAGCATAAGCAAGATGGACAAGAAGACGATCTACTCCAAGACCGGCAAAGGGGTTCTGGAGATCAAGAACAAAGCCGGCAAGCTCGCCAAGGATCTGGTCAGGATCCTGACGTTCATTGACGGCAAGTCTACCGTCGCAGAACTGATTTCGAAATCCAGGCTCAGCGATGCCGACATGAGTCGCTCGCTGTCGCAGTTGTCCAACGGCGGGTACATCAAGGAGTTTTCCAACACCTCGGGCAGCGCGCCCAGCGCTTCATCGGGAAGCTCGTACGTCGACGATCTCGACTTTACCTCTTCGCTGGGTCCCGGAAAGAATCCTTACCAGTCGGCGCAGACCGAATTCCGCCAGCGCGAGTCCGCCGATCGCGTCAAGGCAGAGCAGGAAGCCAGGAAGAAACGCGAGGAAGAGGAGCGGCTGAAAAAAGAGCAGGCGCTGCGCCAGGCCCGCGACGAAGCGGCGCGGCTTGCCAAGGTCGAGGCCGAGCGCAAGGCCAAGGAAGCCGCCGCGCTCAAGTTGCGTGAGGAAGCGGAGCGCAAGGCCAAGCTCGAAGCCGAGGCAATGGCGCAGACGCAACGGGACTTGGGAAAGATCCTCGAAACCGAGCGTAAGGCACTGGAACAAACCGACCGCAAGAAACAGCAGGATACGGAACGCGAGGCGCAGGAGAATGCCGAGCGGCGCAATCGCGAGGACGCGGAACACCGGCAACGGGACGACGAAGAACTGAACAAGCGCCAGGAGGAAGAACGCCGCCGGCGCGAGGAAGAGGAACGCAAGCGCAAGGAGGAAGAGGAGCGCCGGCGCAGGGAGGACGAGGAACGCCGGCGCAGGGAGGACGAGGAACGGCGTCGCCGTGAGGAGGAGGAGCGCAAGCGCAAGGAGGATGAGCGGCGCCGGCGCGAGGAAGAGGAGCGCAAGCGGCGTGAAGAAGAACGCGCGCGCAGTGAGGCGGCTGCAAAAAGCGACCTACCGGAATTCGATCTCTCGGGTCTGAGATCGATGGAAAGCCAGATTGCTACGGAGTTCGAGAAGCAGCAGGAAGAATTGCGCCGCCGCGAGGAGGAAGAAGAGCGCCGTGACCGCGCGCAGGAAGAGTCGCGTCGTTCTATGGAACGTGGCGAGCGCGAGGAAGAAGCGAGGCTGGAGGCGCAACGGCGCGAAGCCGAAGACTTTGAGCGGCGCGAGCGCATGGAGCGCGAGCGCCAGGACCGGGAAGAACGCGAGCGCAGCCGCCACGAGGAGAAAGAGCTCCGGAACAAAGAGCAGGAAGAGCGCAGGGTCAAGGCCGACCTGGAGCGCAATCGCCAGGCGGGGGCGAAGGTCGAATCCGAGCGCAAGGCGCGCGAAGACGAATTGTCGCGCCGGCGCAAGGAGCAGGGTGACCGCGACCGCCAGCGCGCCGAGGTCGAATCCCTGAAAAGGCACAAGTCGATTCGCACGCCACTGGAGCGCTTCAGGCCGGTCATCATTGGCGTCGTGGTCGTCGTTGCGCTGGTAGTCGGCGGCATCCAGATAATACCGATGAATACCTACATTCCGTCGATCGAAAAACTGGCGTCCGACCACATCGGCGAACCGGTAACGATCGGATCGGTGCGGATCTCGGTGCTTGGTGGATTCTCGATGAACCTCGACAATGTAATGGTCGGCACCACGCAGGACGTCAAGATCGACAAGGTCGAGCTGTCGCTGGATCTCGAGTCGGTGTTCGGCGAGGTCAAGGTTATCAGGAACATCACCTTCGAGTCGGTGAGCGTGGCTCAGGAGGTGCTGCCGCGTCTGCCGAAGTGGATGGACACAGCGGTTAGCGACAAAAACGTGCAGGCCAAGCGTGCAGTTTTTAAAGGTGTAAAGCTGGAATCCCGGACGGTGAAGTTGCCGAACTTCGACGCGGAGTTCGATCTTTCTCCGGAGGGTGCCATCCAGAAGGCGGCATTGGAGGCTGTCGACGGCAAGCTTTCCGTGCAAATCACGCCGCGCGGCAAGGAATTCGACATCGCAGTGACAACCGGCAAGGGCTGGATTCCTCCGCTCGGCCCGCAGATCGAGTTCACGGATTTCACGGCCAAGGCGGTGGCCTCGCGCAATCAGATACGGGTCGACGAGTTCCGGGCTCTTCTTTACGCCGGGGTCGCGAAGGGTTCGGCATTGATCAACTGGGGCGGGCCGTGGTCGATCGAGGGCCAGTTGAGTTCAGAGCGCATCGCGCTGGAGGAATTGATGCCGGTGTTCACACGGAATGCGAAGTCGAGCGGACAGCTGGCAGCCACGCTGCACTACTCGATGGCAGCTCCCGACCTACCCACGCTGTTCGATGCGCCCAGGATTGACGGTACGTTCGTCATCAGAAAGGGGGGCCTGGATGGCGTGGACCTGGTGCGCGCGCTGCAGACGGGAGGGAGGCCGAAGGTGCAGGGTGGGTCGACCTGGTTCGAGGAAATCTCCGGCGCGGTCAGCGTCGCCGGTGGCCGCTATCAGTATCGCAATCTCAAGCTCGCCTCCGGGCTGCTGTCGGCAACCGGCGGCTTCGAAGTATTTCCGAGCAAGGACGTAAGCGGGGGCGTCCTCATCGAGCTGAGGTCGCAGGCCGCGCAGATCCGCGGCAACTTCATCATCGACGGCAATCTCAAGGCCGTAGTCCTCAAACCGCCGAAATGATCGGGCTCAGGCCGCGTCGCCAGGCGTGTCGATGTCGCGCAGTATGCCGGGATCTTCGCAGTCGATGATCTCGACGTCCTGCGCGTGACGCTTGACCACTGAGCGCGCGCCTTCGTCTCCTTCCAAGCTGAGTAACTCGGCACGGTAGCGGCTGCCAAAACCGACCGGGTGGCCGCGTTCGCCGCGGTAAGCGGGCACGACGATCCGGCCCGAATGCGCGACCTGTCGGACGAGCGCGCTTATCGTTGCCGGCGCGACGAAGGGCATGTCCCCCAGCGCAATCACCCAGGCATCGGCGTTAATGCTGGCGCGGATCGCGCGGGCGAGGCTGTGCGCCATGCCCAGGTGTGCGTCTTCGCAAAGGGTCACGACAATGCCCTCGCTATCCAGCAGTTCTGACAGTTCATCATCCCCGGCGCGCACCACGGCGATGACTTCGGGCAGCGCTTTTTTGAGATTTCGCAGCGACGCTACGCCGATCGGCGTGCCGTCGCGGAGCCGGTGCAGCAGCTTGCCGCCGCCGAAGCGGCTGCCGCTGCCCGCGGCCAGCAGGATGCCAACGATCTTCAAGAGCGGGAGCCAGGGGTAAGGGGTGAGGGGCGAGGCGGAAAGCCGTGACTGGCGTAACTATCGTGACTGTCGTGACTCGTGTGGGTGAGACGCCGATTACGGTAGTCACGTCAGTAACGACAGTCACGTAGGCACGGTACCACTTCAATTCTGCGCCAGCTTGGAACGAGCCAGCGGCGGGGCGCCGGGACTCGTTAGCGGCACGCCCGTTTGCGGGAACGGCGCCTTTGAATCCGCCTGTGATGTCGCTTGATGAGAGCGCAACGTCAATTCTGGGCTAACTTTGAGCGGGCCAGCGGCGGATTCGCGGCAAAGTATTTGCGGACGCCTACCAGAATCGCCTGTGCCATCCTGTCCTGATACCGTTCGTCCTTGAGTTTCCTTTCCTCGTCAGGGTTGGTGAGGAAGGCGGTCTCGACCAGGATGGAGGGGATGTCCGGGGCCTTGAGCACCGCAAAGCCGCCCTGCTCGACGCGCTCTCTGTGCAGTTCGTTGATTCCGCCGATCTCGCCCAGCACCGCCCTGGCGAGTTTCAGGCTGTCGTTGATGGTGGCAGTCTGCGAAAGATCGAGCAGCACCTGCTTCAGGGTCGGGTCGTCGACGTCGATGTTGACCCCGCCGATCAGGTCGGCCTCGTTCTCCTTCCTCGCCAGCCAGCCGGCGGCGGCCGAGGTCGCGCCGCGTTCCGACAGCGCGAACACCGAAGAGCCGCGGGCGTGGGGCTTGATAAAGGCATCGGCATGGATCGAGACGAACAAGTCAGCCTGGACCCTGCGCGCCTTGATGACGCGATTGGCGAGCGGAATGTAGTAGTCCCCGTCACGGATCAACACGGCTCGCATGTTCGGCTCGTCGTCGATAAGCGCTTTCAGTTTTTTCGCGATTGCCAGCGTGACGTGCTTCTCGTAGGTGCCGCTGCGGCCCTTTGCGCCCGGATCCTCGCCGCCGTGTCCGGCATCAATGGCGACGGTGACCAGGCGTAGTACCTGCGCCGCCGGCTTTTTGGCGCCCGGAGCGGCCGGCACCCGCGCTGCGCCGCTTGCGGGCTGGTCCGGCTGTGTAGACGGTGTTGCGCTTCCGGTGGCCGGCGCCGGGACGACGTTTTTCTCGAGCAGGGCGAGGATCGGGTCGACCGGTTCGACCGGATAGACGTCCAGCACCAGCCGATGACCATAGTCCCCGACCGGCTTGAGTGTGAAGACCTGCGGCTTGACCTGTGCCTTCAGGTCCAGCACCAGGCGAATGACGCCGGGCTTGAAGCGGCCGATTCGCACGCCGCTCACGTAGGGATCGTCCGGAGAAATCTTGGTGGACAGCACGTCGAGAGCCGTGCTTGATTCCACGTTTTCGAGGTCGAGCACCACGCGATCGGGATTGGCGATGGTGAAGACGTTGTGCGCGATCGGCGCCCCCGATTCCAGCGTGATGCGCGTGTATTCCTGCGCCGGCCATATGCGCGCGGAACTCACCTGCGTGGCGGCATGCGCACCGGACAGTGCCGCCAGAAAAGCGGCCAGTGTCGTGGCGAGCAAGACAGCGCACCGGCAGGATCGCTGCCGCCCGCAGTTCTTACCCGGGCCAGCGTTCCGATGCTTTAGGTTGCGATCCGTGCCAGACAATTTTTTCCCACCTCCGTTTGTGCGGCGATCCGGACACGCCGTCCGCCGCGCTCTTCCATAAGTGAAACGCTCAGGTCTGCGATGGGCAACAAGTCCCGCGCCCGTTCGGGCCATTCGATCAGGCAGACGTTGCGCGAATCGAAGTCGTCTCTGAAGCCTGCCTCCAGTAATTCCCGAGAATCCCTGAACCGATAAAAATCAAAGTGATATAAGTCTAACCTAGAAAGTTTGTAATGTTCAACCAGTGTATATGTCGGACTTTTCACTTTTCCCTGGTATCCCAGCCCGCGCAGGATGCCGCGGGCAAGCGTAGTTTTCCCGCTGCCCAACTCGCCCGAGAGCGCGACGAACAATCCCGGCTGGAGTACCCGCGCCAGTTTTTCTCCGAAACCAAGCGTGGCCGCCTCGTCGGGCAGGAACGCTGAAAACTCAACGGCAGCGCTGTTCACGCAGTTGACCTCGTCGCCCTGACCGGAGTCCTGGAACCGGCAGCCTGCAGGGCCAGATCAACGAATACGCGCAGCGCCGGCAGTTCGTCGCCGCGCCGCCAGGCGAGATGGATTTCGGTGAGCGGGCTTGCCTTCCTTAGCGCCTTGTAGGTGACGCCGGTGCGACGCAGGTTGGTCAGCGAGGCCGGGATGAGCGCCACGCCTAGTTCGGCCGACACCAGGCTGACGATGGTCTGCATCTGGATCGCTTCCTGTTCCACGCGCGGGCTGAATCCGGCGGCTCTGCAGTAGCTCACCACGTCGTCGTACAGTCCCGGCGCCATCGGCCGGGGGAACAGGATGAAAGGTGAGTCCTTCAAATTGGCCAGCGCCAGCTTGCCGGGACGTTGCGCCAGCGGGTGGCGCAGTTCCATTTGATTCGTGATTGGTAGCAAAAGTCCTCGAATAATATATTAGACACCTGTGGACGGCGCGTCCAAACTTGCGCCCTGCATCCGTGCCATGGCCGCAGCACTGGCCTCGGGTATGGCAATCCGCAAGCCGCATTCCACGGTACCAGGGGGAGAATATGGCAGATAACTGGCGCAGCAAATTGATCACCGCGGGCGTGGCCCGCTCGCCCAACCGCGCGATGCTTCGCGCCGTCGATTTCAAGGACGGTGATTTCGAAAAACCGATCGTCGGCGTGGCCAATGGATACTCCAACATGAACCCCTGCAATGCCGGCATCCAGCCCCTGGTGGATCGTGCCATGCGGGCACTACGCGAGGCCGGAGCGATGCCGCAGGTGTTCGGCACACCCACCGTCACCGACGCCATCGGCATGGGCACCGATGGCATGAAGTACTCGCTGGTGTCGCGCGAGGTGATCGCCGACGCGATAGAAACCGCGGTCAACGGACAGATGATGGACGGAGCCCTGGTAATCGGCGCCTGCGACAAGAACATGCCCGGCGGAATGATGGCAATGGCGCGTATGAACGTGCCGGCAATTTATGTCTACGGCGGCACCATCAAGCCGGGCAACTGGAAGGGTCAGGTTCTGACCATCGCCAGCGCCTTCGAGGCGGTGGGCGCGTTTTCCGCCGGCAAGTTGAGCCAGGAGGACTTCGACGGCATCGAGAAGAACGCCTGTCCGACCGTGGGCGCGTGCGGCGGCATGTTCACCGCCAACACCATGTCGTCCTCGTTCGAGGCTCTCGGACTGAGCCTGCTCGGCTCCTCGCAACTTGCGGCAACCGACCCGGAAAAGGCCGACTCCGCCGCCGACTCGGCGCGCGTGCTGGTGAACGCGATCAGGAAGAACATCCGGCCCCGCGACATCATCAGCCGCAAGTCCATCGAGAACGTCGTCAGCCTGGTGATGGCCACCGGCGGCTCGACCAATGCGGTGCTGCATTACCTGGCGATTGCGTCGGCCGCGGAGGTCGAATGGACCATCGATGATTTCGAACGCATCCGCCGCAAGGTACCGGTGCTCTGCGATCTCAAGCCTTCGGGAAAGTATGTCGCGGTGGACTTCCACAAGGCCGGAGGCGTGCCGCAAGTTCTGAAGATATTGCTGGTCAATGGGCTGCTGCACGGCGACTGCATGACCATAACCGGCCGCACCATCGGCGAAGAACTGGAGAACATCCCCGCCGAACCGCGGCGCGACCAGGACGTGATCCGTCCGTTCAGCGCGCCGTTGTACAAGCAGGGTCACCTCGCCATTCTCAGGGGCAATCTGGCGCCGGAGGGCTGTGTTGCCAAGATCACCGGGCTGAAGAATCCGGTTATCACCGGGCCGGCGCGCGTGTTCGACTCCGAGAAGCAGACCATGGAGGCGATCATGGCCAAGAAGATCAAGGCCGGCGACGTGGTGGTGATCCGCTACGAGGGTCCGAAGGGCGGGCCGGGCATGCAGGAAATGCTGTCGCCGACTTCGGCGCTGATCGGCCAGGGACTCGGCGACTCGGTCGGCCTGCTCACCGACGGCCGTTTCTCCGGCGCGACCTGGGGCATGGTGGTCGGCCATGTCGCACCGGAGGCCTTCGCCGGCGGCACCATTGCGCTGGTGAAGGAGGGCGACTCGATCACCATCGACGCGCACAAACAACTGATCCAGCTCAACGTGCCCGACGAAGAACTGGCCAGGCGCCGCGCCGCCTGGAAGCAGCCCAGGCCGCGTTTCAGCCGCGGCCTGCTGGCGAAGTACACGCACCTGGTGTCCACCGCATCGGTCGGCGCGGTGACGGATCTGCGACTGTTCGACGAGAAAAAATAAGGCCTTAGGCCATTTCTCTCAGCGGCAATCCCGGGCCGGGACTGCCGTATATTCTCGCGGTGTGCCGGTCTTGCGCCACGCCTGATCGGTGCGCGCACTCACGGCTGGATGCTGCCCTTGCCCAAACTCTGGTAACGAATGCGGTGGAACTCGATAAACTCTGCGAGGTTCTTCTTCTGCAGCGCGTCGAGCACCGCATCGGGCACGCCATCCGCATGCAATTGCGCGAGTTCCGAGCCGCTCAAGCCCACGGTGAAATGAGTGCTGATGTTCGAGATCCCGCCGCTCGTGTCGATGAAGTCGTGTATGCGCGAGTTGTCGATTTCCGCAACGACGTCGTTGGCGGGCTTCCCATCCTTGACCATCTGCGCCACCTGGTCGACCGTGATTCCCGGGGCGCGCACTTTTCCGGGGACAGCGGTAATCCAGTCGGGCAATCCTGGCGGGCGGGAAAAAGTGGTGTAGCGGAACGTGTTGCCCGGGTCCGCCATGCCATCGCCGTCCCGGGCCAGGGTCGAAAGGTCCACGGGTTGCGGATAACACGAAGTACAGCCGCCCAGCGATTCGCCCAGTACCCAGTAGCGGGTCAGTAGATCGACGTCGTTGTAGAACGATTGCTGCAGGTGGTCGAGCACTTTGGGCGGGACGCCGGCATCGGCGAGTTTGCCGAAGTCGGAGCCGCGCAGCGCATAAGTCGTCCGCGACGAGCGGATGCGGCTGATGACCTGTTCCGGGGGCGCGCCCTTGCTCAAGTTCACGACTTCCGAGATGGGCGTGACCGGGCGGGGCGAAAGTATC
>JBOIFZ010000259.1:0-2226 GCA_050741735.1 Burkholderiales bacterium | reverse complement strand
CGCGCTGAAGTTGCCACAGAGGATTCTTTCTCTGTGGCTAAAAATTGATTTCTGGATGGCTAACGAAGCGATCAAGAGTTTTCTGAATCCGGCGAGCATCGCGGTGGTAGGCGCGGGCGAGCGGCCGACCAGTTCCGGCGGCGCCGTGCTGCGCAACCTGCTGGAGTCCGGCTACAAGGGGCGCATCGTTCCGGTGAATCCCAAGGGCGGTGAAATTCTCGGGCTGGCTGCCAAAGCCTCCCTGAAGGACCTCGACAAGCCGGTGGATCTGGTCACCGTGCTGGTGAAGCCGGAAAGCATTCTCGAAGTGGTCAGCGAGGCCGCGCAGACGGGGCACAGGAACATCCTCGTGCTTCCCGGCGGCTTCGTCGAGGCGGGCGAAGCGGGCCGCAAACGCGACGACGAGCTTCGCAGGTTCGCCGCGGAGAAGGGTTTGACGATCGGCGGTCCAAACTGCGCCGGCGTGATCAACCTGCTCGATCCAAAAGCGCCGTTCGCCGCGACTTTTTTCGGCGACATGCCCAGGGGCGGCGGCGTGGCGATGATTTCGCAATCGGGCGCGATCATCGAAGAGGCGATCGCGGCGAGCCACGCGCTCAGCATTCCGCTGGGAGCGGTCGTGTCGGTGGGCAACAGCATGCACCTCGGCGTCATCGAGTACCTCGACCAGCTCGGCCGCGAAGACAAGTGCAAGGCGATCTTGCTCTATCTCGAATCCTTCGGCGATGCGGCGCGGTTCGCCCAGGTCGCGCGCGAAGTCGCGAAAATCAAGCCGGTCGTGGCGCTGATCGGCGGCCGCACCGCGCCCGGGCGGGAAGCGGCATTTCGCCATACCGGCTCGCGGCCCGCCGATGAGCAGGCAACCGAGGACTTTTGCAACAACAACGGCATTGTCCGTGTCAAGAGCCTGCGACGCCTGTTACTCGCGGGCAAGGCGTTCGGCGCCTTTCCCAAGGGCATTGGCAAACACGTCCTGCTGCTGTCGAATTCCGGCGGCCCCGGGGTGCTCGCCGCCGATCAGGCCACGGACGCGGGGCTGACCTTGCCGGAACTGCCGCCAGCGATGGCCGGCAAGCTGCGCGGTTTTCTGCCGCCGGAAGCGTCGGTCGCGAATCCGCTCGACCTGCTGGCGGACGCGAGAGAGGACCGGTTTTCGGCGACGCTTGCTGCGGCCCTCGAGTTCGGCCGCGGGCATTTCGACGCCATCCTGATCATTCACGTGGTTCCGTTCATGGTGGACGGCGGGGCAGTGGTCGAAGCGCTGTCCGGTCTTTTCCACGGGGCGAAGTTGCCGATCCTGCATTCGATGATGGGGACGCTGAAGCAAAAGGCCGAGTGGTTCGCGCGCATGGAAGACGCGCGCGTGCCGGTGTTCAACGACTCGGAAGAGATGTGTATCGCCGCCGGCCTGCTGGCGCGCCATCGCGAACTGAATGCGGTTCGCTGACGAAGGCTGAATTTCGACGCCGCAGCGCAATGAAAGGGGGAGAAATGAAACTCTACGGATACTTCAGGAGTTCGGCGGCATACCGGGTGCGCATCGCCCTCAATATCAAGGGGCTCGATTACGAGCAGGTGAGCGTGCATCTGGCCAAGGGCAAGCAGTACGATCGGGAGTTCGCCGCGATCAGTCCGCAGAACTTGGTGCCGGTACTGGAGCATGACGGCCAGTTGTTGTACCAGTCCCTGGCGATCATCCAGTACCTGGAAGAGATGTTCCCTGAGCCGCCATTGTTACCGAAGGATTCCCTGGGCCGGAACCGCGTGTATTCTCTGGCGCTGATCAGCGCCTGCGAGATTCATCCGCTCAACAACCTGCGCGTGCTCAACTACCTTACCGGTACGTTGAAGCTGACGGATGCGCAAAAGAATGCCTGGTACCACCATTGGGTGACGGTGGGCTTCGCCGCGCTGGAACAGCGACTGGCCGGCGAAAAGAAAACCGGGCGCTACTGCCACGGGGACGAACCGGGTTTCGCCGACATTTCGCTGGTACCGCAGGTGGCAAACGCCAACCGCTTCAAGGTGGACCTGACGCCGTTTGCGACCATCCGGCGCATCAACGACGAGTGCCTCAAGCTCGAACCTTTCAGGAAAGCGATGCCGGCCAATCAACCCGACGCGGAATGACACCAGCCGCTCTACGTGCTGGCGATAAGAGCGTTGACACGAAGGGTTCCTTTTAATACCTTCTTTTCAATACCCGCTCGACGGGTGCCCTTGAGG
>JBOIFZ010000258.1:0-13965 GCA_050741735.1 Burkholderiales bacterium | reverse complement strand
GGCGCGGGAGCGCCGCGCACAGCCGGCACACGGAGTTCGCCAGCGCCACGACACCGAGCGCCTCGACGAATTGCGCCACCGACAGCCGCTTACGCAGTTCGCGTGCGCGGCGCTGGATCTGGCTCGGCTCGTACCAGATGGTGTCGCGCGCAAACGCGAGCAGCGCGCTCTCGTCGGCGTCCACGCCCGGACCACCGAGGTGCGCGAGGATCTTTTCCGTATCGGCCGGCGCCAGGCCCTCCGCTTCAAGAACGCGGGTTATCTCGTCGCGGGAGATCTGGGAGCCGAGACCGTGGCCGATGACCGCGAACATGAGCGCCTTGCATTGACGGCTCAGGATGGGAGAGGCCCACAGGTCATCAAGCGTGGAGGCGAGCGCGGGGCCGATGGGCGAGCCCTCGAACTGCAGCAGCAGCCCGGCGAACGGCCCCTCGGGCGGGCGCGCGAACGAAGCCGGCTGCCCGTGCTTGCGCATGCCGCGTATCATGCGCGCGAACAGAGGGCGGAATAGACGTATGAACCATCGGTCGGCGAGTTGCTCCCAGGACTGCGGTGGCAGCGCCGGGATGGTGGCGCAGCGATTGAGGAATGCGGTGGAGGCGACAACGTACGCAATCTCGCGTATCGCCGCATCGCTGTAGCCGGCCGCGCGCAACGGCTCGAGGTCCTGCGGCGTCACCGGCGGGGTGGAGCGCGCCATGCGGCGCGCAAAGCGCACGGCGGCGGCCGCTTTTGGCTCCAGCTCGCCGCTGGCAAGGCGCTGTTCGAGCTGTTGCATGCGCTCCTCGCTCATGCCCAGGATGCGCAACTGCATGCGCGTGACCGCGTAGCAATAGCGGCAGGAGTGCTCCTGACTCACCACCAGCGCAATCAGGTCCGCGGTCGCAAAGTCGAGGTGCACCAGCATCTTGTTGCCTATGCCCAGGCGCACAGCCGCTCTGGGAAGCCAGGGGCAGCTCAGAAAATAGCGTATCCAGCCCGGCGCGGAACCGGTTTCGCGGCGCAACGCCGCCTCGGCCTGCCGGTCGGGCGCTGGCTCGAGCACGCATTGGTCCCAGGAAACGTCGAGTAGCGGGTTCGCCATCGCGTTACTTTACCGTCCGCGGCGGCTGTTTCCCACCACCGTCGCAGCAAACCTCCGATCCTTCAGGCAAGCAAACACGCGCTCGATATATTGTCATTCGTCTGCATGGATATCGGCCCTGTTTTGATTCAATGTTTTTCTCCCCAGACCTCGTTGACGCGTGCATCGCGGCGACAGCCCGTCCGATAATACTTGTAGCGAATGGGATTTTTCTTGTAATAGTCCTGATGGTATTCCTCGGCAGGGTAAAAGGTGCCGGCCGGTACGACCTCGGTGTAGATCCTGGGAAAACGGCCGCTTTTTTCCAGGCGCATCCTGCTGGCTTCGGCCGCAAGCCTCTGCGCGTCGCCCTGGTAGAAAATAGCCGAGCGGTACTGGTCGCCGGTATCGCAGAATTGCCGGTCCTTCACCGTCGGATCGATGTGACGCCAGAAGTATTCCAATAATTGTTCGTAAGTAACCCTCTTCGGATCGAAGGTTACGCGCACCACCTCGGCATGACCGGTGCCACCGCCGCTGACCTGTTCGTAGGTCGGGTTGCTGACCTGGCCGCCGGCATAGCCCGACTCGGTATCCACCACGCCGGGAAGCTTGTCGAAGTCCGCCTCCACGCACCAGAAGCAGCCGCCTGCAAAAATGGCGGAGGCGTTATTCGCAGCCTGTGTCGCCGCGGCCGGCTGTGCCGTCATGCCGTTGACAGCGAACAGGAAGACGATCCCCCCGACGAGCAAAATCGCGTGTCGAAACTTCTGCTTCATGATTCCTGCCCCCGGTTGTCTGGTCTTCGTGCCACGCCCCCGATTCACTTTAGCGGTAAGCACCAGCAGGAGCTCGTGGTCCGCACTGTCCCTTCCGCCTCACTTGTCCCCGGAGGGGATCATCCTTGTCGTTCAGGCCGTTCCGATGTTTTCGTTTAGCCGTTAAGCTCCCTCTCCGCTCCGGGGACTCAGTTCAGTACCCCCTTGAGGGGTGGAGGGCCTGGGTGAGGTGCTTCTTCTTTGCCTGCGATGTAAGCCTTAATGATGCTGTCGATATCGGTATCGGCCTTGAAACCCATTTCCAGCGCCCTCGCTGTGTTGAAGCGCGCCGGAAACGTTCTGATCATGGTCTGGATGCGCTCGACGGGCTTGAACACCACGCGCGCGGCAACCTCGTCGCCGGCGATGCGGCGCAGCGCTTCGACGCCCTGCTTCACCGAGATCGTGATGCCCGGAAGGTTGATCGAACGATTGGTACCCCATGCGGACGCCGGCAGGTCGTGGGCGTGCACGAACGACTCGATCACCTGCCTGGGCGACAGTATCCAGAGCTCGGTCGAGTCCTCCACGGGAACCTCGCACACCACACCGTTCAGCGGTTCCCTGAACATGCCGCTCGCGAATGAAGTGGAGGCGAGATTGGGCTTGCCGGAGCGCACGATGATGGTCGGCAGCCGCAGGCTGCGGCCGTCGAGAAAGCCCTTGCGCGAATAATCGTTGACCAGGTACTCGCCGATCACTTTCTGCGTACCGTAGGAGGTCTGCGGGTTGGGCGTAATCGAATCGTCCACCACCGCCGGCAATTTCCCACCGAACACCGCCAGCGAACTGGCGTACACCAGTCGTGGCGGAGACTTGAGTTTCCGGCACGCCTCGAGCAGATTGCGCGTGCCGTCGAGGTTGACGCGGTAGCCAAGTTCGAAATCGGCTTCGGCGCCCGCGCTGACGACCGCCGCGAGATGAAAAACCGAACCCGTATCGGCATCCATCGCGGCCGCGATGGCTCCAGGCTCCGCGATGTCCCCCTTCACGCACTCCAGCCTGGGATCGGGATTCGGCGGGAAAGCGGCATCGAACAGCTTGATCCGGGAAATGGATGCGGGCTTGCCGTCAGGCCCGGCCAGTGTCTTGCGCTCCAGCAGCCGCAGCGCCAGCCGGTAGCCGAGGAACCCGCCGCCGCCGGTGATGAACACCTTCATGTTGTTTTCTCCAGGACAAAGGAAAAGCTTACGCCAGTGCCGGAGAGCCTGTGGAGAGTCCGACTCGGAATGTCTGACTACCGCGGGTAAGGCTCACCGCGTTTACAGGTCAGTCTTTCCCTGACGTCTTCGATCCTTTCCAAGACAAGCGTCTCCTTCTCCCGCCGGCTCATGTGCTTGATCTGGTGCTCGCGCTTCAGCGCCGCCGACCGCGTCGCAGCCAATTCCTGATATACCAATACGACCGGGCGCCGGGCGCGGGTGTAGTTGGCGGCCAGCAGATTGTTCGAATTGTGTTCTTCAACCCGCCGCGCGACATCCCTGGCGATGCCCGTATACAGGCTGCCGTCCGCGCAGTTAACGACGTAGACGGTCCAGGGCGAGACCCGACCCCTCTTCGCTTTCGGTGTGGACGACATCACCGTTCCCCTGCCTGGTACTCACCAAGGGTAAACTATATTCTGGATCAGGGATCCGCACCCGCGGGACAAAGACGGTACCTTTCCTGATCATCGATTGACGCGAACACGGTTGCAGATTCAGACGCCAGGGCGTGGAATGCTGATACTCAGGCAGTTATTCGACCCGCAGTCCTCGACTTATACTTACCTTCTCGGCGATAGCCGCAGTCGCGAGGCGGTACTGATCGACACGGTCTTCGAGCAGGCGCGCCGGGACGCGGCGCTGTTAAGCGAACTCGAACTGCGCCTGCTTTACACGCTGGAAACCCATGTCCACGCCGACCATGTTACGGGCGCGTGGATTCTGAAGCGGCGATTCGGCAGCCGGATCGCGTGCGCGCAAAGCAGCGGCGCCGAGGGTGCCGACCGCTATCTTGCGCATGGCGACGAGATCGAATTCGGCCGACGCCGTCTCCAGGTCCGCGCCACGCCGGGTCACACGAACGGGTGTCTGACCTACGTGCTCGACGATGAAAGCATGGCATTTACCGGGGACTGTTTGCTGATCCGGGGTAGCGGGCGCACGGATTTCCAGCAAGGCGACCCGCACGCACTCTACCGTTCGGTGCACACCCAGATTCTCACGCTGCCACAAAATTGCCTGCTCTACCCCGGGCATGACTATCGCGGTCTCACGGTGACGAGCGTGGCGGAGGAGCGGCGTTTCAATCCGCGCCTGGGGGGCGAGATCGGCGAAGCCGACTTCGCCGGCTACATGAAGAACCTGGGCTTGCCGCACCCGAAGCAGATCGATGTCGCCGTGCCGGCCAACCTCAAGTGCGGGCGGCGCGAGGACGGGGACGTGTCGCTGACGGCGCCGACCTGGGCAGCGCTGACCTACACCTTCGCGGGAATCTGGGAAATCCAGCCGGAATCGCTGGAAGAAGCTGCCGACAAGGTTCAGATCATCGACGTGCGGGAGCCGTCCGAATACAACGGCCCGCTGGGACATATCCGGGGCGCGTTATTGATCCCGCTCGGTGAACTGGCCAGACGTACCGGAGAGCTCGCCCGCGAGCGCCCGGTCGTTGCCGTCTGCCGATCGGGCGCCCGCTCAGCGCAGGCAACCGTGATCCTGCAACAAGCCGGGCTCAGAGATGCCGCCAACCTGGCGGGCGGCATGCTGCGCTGGCGTGCGGACGGCCACGCCGTGGAGGGCGGCAGCAGCTAGGCAAGCTCTGATCAGGTTCCGGAGCGGGTCCGCACTGGTACACGCCCAAAATCGAGGCGGCCGTGCTGAAAATGAAACGGGCACCAATCGGTGCCCGTTTCATTTGATCCGTGTACGCCCGGATTCGCTTGCACTCGATCTGAAGCGAGGCGTTGCGGAGATGGATCAGTGCCTCATGTGACATTTACATCAGTGGTCGCGCCTCGCTTCGCTCCGGGCTTGGGCCCGGTGGCCCGCGGCGGCACGAAGGCCGACAAGCGGCAACTCACGCCCTCGATCTGCTTTCCGCCGGTGTATCGCGTCACCTGGCAGCAGATCACTTCTCCCGCAGATGAAAGCTGCGAAATGTGACTCAGAACCAGCGTCTTGGGCATGTGGAGCGCCTTGGCAATCTCGATGTCCAGTTGCTCGCCGCTGTTTCTCAGATATTGAAGAATGGCCGTTTTCATCCAGTTATCCCTACGATGCCTTCAAGTGCGCACATTTTAGGCTACAGACGTTACTCGGGCAAGTCTCATTCTGTGCAGCATTGTTACGTGAGCAAGGCCTTCCGCAAAAGTCCTCTTGACTTCGGACTCGTTGTGTCGCCCGTCTTCGGACATTCGCCTACCGGCCCGAAGTAGTCATTGCATGACGCGGATGGTGAGGAATGTTCGAACAGGCGCAGGATAAGCGGGCCAGGTCGAGGCAGCCCCGCCGAATCCTCGTGCTCGCGACGCTACTTTCCCGGGTCCTTGACGTCCGGAAACTTTTCGAACTCGACGTTATAGAGCTCGCCGTTCACTTTCTTGACCTGCCTGATGTAAACCGTTTGCACGATGTCGCGGGTCTCGTGGTCGATCATGATCGGGCCGCGCGGACTCATCAGCTTCATGCCCTTCAACGCAGCCAGCAGTTTTTCCGGGTCGACCGACCCCTGGGTCTTCTTCAGCGCTTCTGCGATCGCCGCCATCCCGTCGTAGCCCGCGCAGGCCATGAAGTTCGGCCGCAGCTTGGTCCCGTTGGCCTCGACGTAGGCCTTGAGGAACGCCTTGTTCTCCGGCGACTCGTGGGCGGCGGAATAATGGAAACTGGTCGTCAGCCCGATCGTTCCGTCGCCCATGGCGGGCAGCACCCCGTCGTCAGTCAGGTCGCCGGTGGCGATTACGCGGATGCCGACCTGCTTGAGCCCGCGCTCTTCATAGGCCTTGATGAACGCGATCGTCTGGTTTCCCGGCGGCAGGAAAACGAACAACGCCTCCGGCCCGGCGTCCTTCACGCGCTGGATGAACGGCGCGAAGTCGGGGTTCTGCAGGGGCGTGCGCAGGCTGCCCGAGATTTCCCCTCCCGCCTCCTTGAACGCCTTGAGGAAAGCCCCTTCGGCATCGATTCCCGGACCGAAGTCGGAAACCAGGGTGAACGCGCGCTTGATGCCGTTCCTCGCCGCCCACCGCGCGATCGGCTGCGTGTCCTGGGCCAGCGTATGCGACACCCGCACGATGTAGGGCGACCTGGTGGTGATGATCGAACTCGCCGCGTTCATCACGACCATGGGTTTTTTCGCCTGGGTAGCCACCGGCGCGACCGCCAGGGCGTTCGGCGTCAGGCCGAAGCCGGCGAGGATGTCCACGTTGTCGCGGGTGACCAGTTCCTGTGCCAGGCGCTTGGCGATCTCCGGCGCCGCGCCGGTCGTATCCTTGATCAGAAGCTCGACTTTCCTGCCGCCGAAAACCTCTCCGTTCTGCTTCAGATAGGCCTTCATTCCGCCCAGGATCTGGCCGCCATAATCTGCGAAGGGGCCGGAGAACTCGGCGATCACGCCGATCCTGACGGTTTCCCCGGCGCCCGCCGCAGCTGCGCCGAGCGACAGGACGGCGCCGAGCAGCGCCACCCGGAATGCGGGCATCCTGTTGTTCATTTCTTTCGCTCCTCATTTTTTCGCCGCGTCCAGACAGGTCTCCGCCTTCCAGCCGAACAACCATTCCAGCGCATCGTAGTATTGCCCGGGTTGCCTTCCCACCCAGAGTGAATTGCGGACCATGCGCTCGACGCCGCTGGCGTGATAGATGCGCCCCATCTCGCGCGTGGATAGGACCACCCGGGCCGTGCGCGTAACGCGCGCCGCTTCGTAGAGACGGAACGCCGCCTCGAAATCGAGATTGCAGGCCTCCACGGCCTTGCCCAGGGTAACGGCGTCCTCCAGGGCCATGCACGCACCCTGCGCCAGGTATTGAAGCATGGGATGCGCGGCGTCGCCCAGCAACGTCGCCCGGCCTTTTCCCCAGGCGGCGACCGGATCGCGATCGGCGGTGCTCCAGCGCCTCCATGACTTGGGCTTGTCGAGCAGCGCGCGCGGGCGGTGATGGATGCCCTCGAAGTAGGAAAGCACCTCCTCCTTGCTGCCCTCCCTCACGCCCCATGTTTCCCGCTCGCGGCTGTGAAAAGTCACTACCAGGTTGAATTGCCCGCCGCCTCGAAGCGGATAGTGGACGAGATGGTGGTTCGGCCCGCACCAGATCACCGGTGCGTTCAAGCGCAAATCCTCCGGCATGTCCTCGCTGGGCACCACGGCCCGATAGACGACATGCCCCGATACGCGCACCTCGTCTCCGATGAGCTTGTCACGGATGACGGACTTGATGCCGTCGCAGCCGACGACCGCAGCGCCGCGATAGGTTTTCCCGTTCTGGTCGGTGACAGCGACGTCCTTGTCGCCGACCACGAGGTCCACGACCTTGGTTGAAGTTTGCAAGGTGATCGAGGGTGTTCTCTGCGCCGCCTCAAGGATGGATTTGTGGAGATCGGCCCGGTGGGACACGGCGTAAGGATTGCCGAACCTCTTGCGGAATTCCTCGCCGACGGGAAAAGAGGCCACCTCACCGGCATCGACCGCATCCATCATGACCAGGCGTTCGGTGAACACCGATCGGCTTCGCACGCCCTCGCCGATTCCGAGTACGTCGAGCGCAGCAAAGGCGTTCGGGGCGAGCTGGAGACCCGCACCGATCTCGGCAATCTCGCTACTCTGCTCGAGCAAGCTGACGGCGATGCCGAGCCGCGCCAGGGACAAGGCAGCGGCGAGGCCGCCGATGCCGCCGCCAACGACTATTATCCTGACCGTGCCGTCTGGGGCTGAAGCCATCTACAGCCTTCAGCGACGTAGCACCTGTTCTATTCGCGCCCCGGCACCGGAATCAGTGTCTCATGCGGCATTTACATCCGTGGCCGCGCCTCGCTTCGCGCCGGGCTTGGGCCCGGTGGCCCGCGGCGGCACGAAGGCAGACAGGCGGCAACTCACGCCCTCGATCTGTTTTCCGCCGACGTATCGCGTCACCTGGCAGCAGATCACTTCTCCCGCCGATGACAGCTCCGAAATCTGACTCAGAACCAGCGTCTTGGGCATGTGCAGCGCCTTGGCAATCTCGACGTCCAGTTGCTCGCCGCTGTTTCTCAGATATTGAAGAATGGCCGTTTTCATCCAGGTATCCCTACGGTGCGTTCGGGTGAGGCGAAACATTTTAGGCTACAGGCGTTACCCGGGCAAATCTCCCTCCGTTCAGTCTTGTTGCGTGAGCGAGACTTTCCGCAAAAGTCCCCCAGACTTCATTCGTGCTGTGTCTGCGGTTGCCGGACATCCGGAGCAAGAAACTATCAAGTTGATCCAACCCGGGTTTTCGGAGCACTTTTGAAGGCGGACAATGACCGGGGAGGAATGCCATGCGACTGGCGCAAAGGGGCGCAGCGTGTTTGCTGGTGCTTGCAGCGACGTGGGCGCGGGCCGAGAACCTGCCCAACGAAATTCGCATCCTGGTTCCGGTCACCGCCGGCAGCAGTCTCGACGCACGCGCCCGCGTGATTGCCGACGCGATGGGCCAGCGGCTCAAGCACCGGGTCATCGTCGAAAACCGTCCCGGCGCGGGCGGAACCATCGGCGCCCTTGCCGTGGCCAGATCGAAGCCGGATGGGTCAACCCTGCTTTTCACCAACAACAGCCATGTGGTCAGCCCGCATATTTACACTAACGCCGGCTACGACCCGATCAAGGACTTCGCGCCGGTCGCGCAGGCCTACGTTTCCGGGATGGTGCTGGTTGCCCATCCGGACCTTCAGGTCGCGTCCATCAAAGAACTGGTCGCGCTGGCACGCGGCCGGTCGCAGCCGCCGGGCTATGCGTCGAGCGGCACCGGCGGACTGCCGCATCTCGCGACCGAGTTGCTCAAGCAGGTCGCCGGCATCGAGCTGCTGCACGTCCCCTACCGGGGCGACGGCCAGGCACTGACCGACGTGCTTGCCGGACGCGTGCCGGTGATGATGAGCGGCTATGTCGTGGCGATCCCACACATCAAAGCGGGCAAGCTGTGCGCGCTGGCGGTAACAAGCCGGAGCCGCACCGGGATCTTGCCCGAGGTCCCGACCATCGCAGAGTCCGGCTACCCGGCCTACGTACTCGATACGTGGACCGGCTTCTTCGCCCCCGCAGGAACGTCTGCCGGGTTAATCGACAAACTTAACCGCGAGATCGCGGCCGCCTTGGCCACACCCGCGGTGCAGGTGCATCTTGCCGCCACAGGCGCAGAAGCCGCTGTCACCCCACCTGCCGAGTTCGCCGCATTCGTCAGACAGGAGTGGGAAACGTACGGCAAGCTGGTCCGCAAGCTGCGGTTGACGGCGGAGTGAACGCTTGCGTGCGCCTATAAGAGGTCTTCGTATTCTTATGGGGTCTGTCCCTGAGATGCTGAGATGAGGTCCTGCCCCTGAGGTCCTGCGATCGAAAATCGCGAGAAACGACGGGACTTCGGTCCGTTTGACTGCCGCCCGGTCTTCGTCCTGGCACAGGCAACAAGTCGACTGGCGCGAAGAGGATGAACGATCGGGATCCACGCCGACCTGTGGACCGTGCCTTTTCATTCATAGCCTGCGGACAAACTCCGAGGGCGTTTGGATCGCAAATCGTTCATGCAACGCGAGTAAATCGCCGTCTCCGGTCACCAGAACGTCAGCCTTGCCGGCTACCGGCGTAGCCAGAATCGGCGCATCGTCCGGGTCCGCAGGCACCTCGACGGTAATTCCATGCAGGTCCACGATCTGCACGCGGACATAGATCTGCCGAATGAATTTCTCGATGCGTTGATCATCCCAACCGAGAACGCGCCGGATCCTGGGGTAAGCAAGCGCTCTTCCGATTTCGGCCAGCTGGTGTACCGACATCACCACATCGAAACGCGCTTCCCGCCAGGCGGCCACCACGCGTCCTGGCGCGCCGTCCGGAAACATCAAACCGGACAGCAACACGCTGGTATCAAGAACGACCCTCACTTCACGGTGGGTTTGCGGCGCACGGCCTTTACGGCCTCACCCACCAGAGCATTTACCTCCTTCTCGGTCTTGTTCGCAAACGCCTTCGCGAACTCCGCGGCCATTTGGTCGAATTCCTCGTCCAATTTCCGGATTCGCTCGAAAAGAGCGATATCCACGAGCGCGGCCACGGGCTTGCCGGCCTTGGTAATCAGGACCTTTCCGTTGCGGTATTGCACCTCGTTAAGCAACTCCCCGAGGTTTTGCCGAACCGTCATGGCGGGCGCTTCGCGGATCATGGCGACTCCTTCAATTGATATGATTCATGTAATTGTATCAATTGACAAGGCGGAAGGCATAGAAGTTCGATGGGCGGTGGGGGCGGTAGCGGCAAACTGAACGAGCAAGGCCGCGGTGTCCAGCAACGGCGGCGGTTGAGGCGCTGGGTGTTAGAGCCCGTTTAGCTGGCGCCTGCCCTTGCGCCCGACCGTTGCGCGTAAGGCGTTGACTGATTGCGAGAAACGGCGGTAGGCTATTCATAAGCCGCGGTGTTCGTAACCACAAGACCAAAAGATTTGGCCCGGTTGCGCGGCTGCTTCTGAAGGGAGGAGAAAATGGAGGAGTTTCGTTGTCCCTATTGCGGGCAGACGACGTTTATGACGCTCTGCACCGACTGCCAGGCTGAGGGAATCAAGATTCAAAAAATCGAAGCTGTGTTCCACATGGGCCGATGCCAGCGCTGCGGACATATGGACAATGAGCCTTGTTCAGCACGAATAGGATTGAACAGGACCATTGCACGCGCCTGGCAGAGGGGAAGCAAGGCGCTGAGAGAGTTCAGGCAACTGGCTCTCAAGCTTGCGTCACGAGCCGCGGATACGATAAGGGGTGGCTCTGTACGCACTCCGTAGCACCACCACGGGAAGCCCAAAGAGTAAGCGCTCAAAGGACTGCGCCCGTGATCGGGCTGAGTCGGTCATGGTAACCGCCGCAAGTCCGTAGGTTCGCACTTCGGTCAGGCGTTGGCTCGCACCCAGTTCGCGATCGCCGCTGCGCCCATCGCACCTGACTGGCGCGCAATCTCACGGCCGCCGCGAAACAGGGCCATGGTCGGAATGCTGCGGATATTGAAACGCTGCGCGAGGGCTTGCACCTCTTCGGTATTGACCTTCGCGAAGCGTGCGTTGGGTTCGAGCATCGCCGCCGCCTTCTCGTATTCGGGCGCCATTATCCGGCACGGCCCGCACCAGGGCGCCCAGAAATCCACCACCACCGGAACATCGTTGGCTGCGACATGGCGCTCGAAGCCGGCCTCGTCCAGCTCGACCGGATGGCCATCGAACAGGGGTTTGTGGCACTTGCCGCATTTGGGCTTGTCGACGGCCCGCTCCGGCGGCACGCGGTTGGTGGCATTGCAATGCGGGCAGACGATATGAAGAGGGTCGCTCATGCGGATTCCTGACGGAGAAGTGCACCGTTACCGCATATGGTGGCGCCTGGCTCGAAACAAAAGGCCCAAATCCAATCGCCGCTGATGCCTCGATAACCGATTCCACACAACGAAGGAGTGAGCGCAGGGTCCACGACGCCGGGGGATTGGCCGTGATATCCCGAAGGTTGCAGGTCTTGTCGGTACGCTTCACCAGCCGCGCCCGCCGGCTGGCGCTCCGTGCACGGACGATCTGAAGCCGCTTGCGCTCGGCGTTGGGCAGGCCTTTGTCGTCGGTCACTTCCAGCACCACCTCGCCCGACGTTTCGCGCCCGAGCGTGCCGCCCGACCCGAATATCTCCTCCATCGCGGACACCGTCTTCCAGCCAAGCTCCGCGAACAACCCGATCGCGGGCTTCTCGACGAGCTGGTCTTCGGTGTAGGAGTGGACCATCATCTGAGGACGTAGCGTCCGTGCTTCAAGGTACCCACTCGCTTGATCAGCCTGGCCTTGAGCAGCGGACGGATCAGATCCATCGCGCCTTGCTTGGAAATTCGCAGGCCGTCCCAGATTTCGCGCGGGCTGAGGCTGCCCCGCGTCCGGAGCATTTGCAGCAACTGCTCCTGTTTCGGACGGAGCACCAGTTGAGGCCGGCCTCGGGATGCCGAGAACTGCTGGATGCGCTGCCAAACCAGCTCCAGCGTTTGCTGAAATCCCTCCGCGCAGTACTCCAGCCAGGAAGTCAGCTCGTCGCCTTGCTGCCGCACCGTCTGCAGTGCCGCGTAGTAGCGTGGGCGGTCCTCCCAGTAGAACTCATCCACGGAGAAAATGTGGTGTGAATCGAATCCGCGCCGGTAGAGCTCCCACAGGGCCAGCGCGCGGCCCGCCCGGCCGTTACCGTCCGCGAACGGGTGAATGGCCTCGAACCGGTAATGCACGATGGCTGAACTCAGCACCGGGGACAGAATGCGCGAGTCGTCGTTCCACCACTCGAGGAACTCGAACATCAGGCCCGACACCTCTTCCGGTGGCGGCGGGACGTAAAGCCCCACCCGCACGCGCATCGTCCGGTAACGGCCCGCCTCGCTCTGGTCCATCACCTCTGCGGCGATGATCCCGTGCAGGCGCAGCACGTCCTCGTGCGCGATCCGCTTATTCGCCGCCTGCTTCTCGATATGCCGCAGCGCCGCGAAGTAATTCACGACTTCCCGGCGTACACGTGCCGGCACGGACAGGGGCTCGCCTTCCTCGACGGCGCGCACCTGTTCCAGCGTAAGGGGGTTGCCCTCGATCGCCGTGGACGAATGCGCGTTCCGTGCGCGCGTGTCCTTCTGCAAGGCAGGAATCCAGGCCACCTGCACCGCCGCGCCCTGGACGCGTTCGCGCAATGCCGCGATGGCCTCCACGCACGCCAGCAGCGCGGGAGTGATGGTGTACCGCGGCTGGTAGCTCATCGCGCGGAGGTTACCCGGTCGGTCAAGCGTCGGTCCAGTTATGGGTCAAGTGGTTTTAAGCGCCAACGACGACATCGTCGCCAGGCATTCAGGTGGGGAAATTTAAAGTGGCCACATCTGGGGGATTTTGGGTGGCCGCCGGGCAAGACGATATTTGGCCACAGTTCAGAGGTTGTATCGTTCGCCAGCGTTGATTACAATGCAATCAATGATTGCACATGGGTGATCCCGATGGCCAGCATCACGATCCGCAACCTCGATGAGCAGACCAAGGCTCGCCTGCGCCTGCGCGCGGCGCACCGCAAGCGCTCGATGGAAGACGAGGCCCGCAACATTCTGCGCGCGGCTCTTGCCGAGCATGCGGCCACGCCGCGCAATCTGGCCGAAGCCATCCGGCGACGCTTCCGGGCGGTGGGCGGCGTCGAGCTCCGACTGGCCGGGCGGGAACCGATGCGCGAACCGCCCAAGCCGGGCAAGTGATCGTTCTCGACACCAACGTTCTGTCGGAGCTGATGAAACCGGCGCCGGCGGAAGGGGTCGTGCGCTGGATGGCGCTCCAGCCGGCGACCAGCCTCTACACGACGAGCATTACGCAGGCAGAGATTCTTCACGGAATCATGCTGCTGCCCGCCGGCCGGCGGCGCAGCGCCATTGAGGCGGCTGCCGAGGCAATGTTCGGCGAGGACTTCGCTGGCCGCGTCCTTGCGTTCGGCAGCGACGCCGCGCGACTTTATGCCCGCATCGCCGTGGAGCGCCGCCGGGAAGGGCGCCCGATCTCGCACTTCGATGCCCAGATCGCGGCGATAGCCCGCTCAGCCGGAGCAGCGATTGCGACCCGGAACGTGGCGGACTACGACAACTGCGGGGTCAGAATCATCAACCCCTGGAAAGCCTGACCCGAACGACCGCCGGGATGAGACGGTCCTCGAGGAACCGCGTCACCGCGCCGACGATCACCTCGTGCGGTAACGGATCGGCGAACAGGTTGGTCATGCGCCTGGCGATCTCGGAGTGTTCCTCGCCGGCGAACCGGCGGAAGTCGGTGACCGGCCCTTGATGCAGGACGACGAGACGGTCGCGGTGCCTGGTCAGCGCGGTGTAGAGCAGCTCGCGTGACAGGAGCCAGCAGGGGTT
>JBOIFZ010000257.1:0-5114 GCA_050741735.1 Burkholderiales bacterium | reverse complement strand
GCCCCATGATCGATTTGATGGTGGTCGAGCGTCCCACGCCGTTGCGCCCCAGCAGGCTGACGATCTCGCCCTGGCGAACATTCAAATGCACCCCATGAAGGATGTGGCTCTTGCCGTAGTACGCGTGGAGGTCTTTGACTTCAAGCATCTGAATACCGCGCTAACCACGAAGGACACGAAGGAACACGAAGGAGAACCGAAATGCCCGACACAAGGAATTTGATCTGCGGAACAACACTCATATGTCGGCCATGACTAGGGCCGTAACGGCGTTCCGGCGTTTTCCCCGCTTCCATAGACCTCATCCGGCACACTGAAAGGCCCATCGCTTGTTGATACGGCTCTTTGTATATTTCCATGTTTTTTGCTTTTCCTTCGTGACCCTTCGTGTCCTTCGTGGTGAAAAAGGGGTTCAGTGCTGTTCGGTGCCGAGATAGGCTTCCTGCACCAACTTGTTGCCGCGGATCTCCTGCGGCGTTCCGCTGGCGATGACCTCGCCATAGACCAGCACCGAGATGCGGTCGGCGAGGTTGAATATCACGCTCATGTCGTGCTCCACCATCACCAGGGTCTTGCCCTCGGTCACATTGCGGATCAATTCCACCGCCTCGCCGGTTTCGCTGCGGCTCATTCCCGCCGTCGGCTCGTCCAGCAGGATCACGTCGGCTCCGCCCGCAATGGTGACGCCGATCTCCAGCGCCCGCTGCTCGGCGTAGGTCAGCACGCCCGCCGGCCGGTCCCGGCGCGTCGCCATGCCGATGCGCTCGACGATCTCGTCGGCGCGGCCGCGCACTTCCTTGAGCGCGCCGATGCGGTGCCAGAACGAGTACTTGTACCCCAGCGACCACAGCACCGCGCAGCGCAGGTTCTCGTACACCGACAGGCGCGGGAAAATGTTGGTGATCTGGAAGCTGCGCGACAGGCCCTTGCGGTTGATCAGGTGCGGCTCAAGCCCGGTGATGTCCTCGCCGTGCAGGTCGATGCGACCAGAACTGACCGGAAAACGGCCACTGATCAAATTGAAGAGCGTGGATTTGCCGGCGCCGTTCGGGCCGATGATGGCGTGGCGCTCCCCCCTGACGATCGTCAGGTTCACCCCGTTGATGATCGAGGTACGCCCGAAGCTCTTGCGTACGTCGCTCAGTTGCAGCGCCGGGAAGGTCATACCATCCCTTTCATCTGCAGTTCGGCGGTAATGTCGTCCCAGGCGCGCTTCACCACTCGCGTCGTTGCGTAGAACATGGCGATGCCGGCCGCAAGTACGATGAGCGCGCCGATCCAGAATGTGGCCTGAGTGGGATCGAGCGTAATACCAAAAAAGGAAAACGCTTTGTTCGCAGCCTCTTTGGCCTCGAAGTGATAAATCATCTCGATCAGGGCGAAGAATCCCAGCAACATCACCAGTCCCGCGCCACCCGACAGCGAATACGAGGGCAACAAACGCTTCAACCGCCCTGCTTGCCGGGCAGGCTTGTGTAACGTGATCAGGTTGGCGATGCCTCCCGGGGAGAACATGATGATCACCAGGAAGAACAGTCCGAAGTAGAGCAGCCAGGCCTGGGTGTAATTGGAAAGCGCGGATTGCAGCAGCGTCACCAGCACCGCACCGATGATCGGCCCCCAGAAATGGCCGATGCCGCCGATGACTGCCATCAAAACCACATTGCCCGAGGCCATCACGCCCAGTGTTTCCGCGGTGACGATCTCGTAGTTGATCGCGGCCAGCCCGCCGCCCACGCCGGCGAAAAACCCCGCCAGCGTCATCATCAGCCAGCGCACCCGCGTGGGGTTGTAGCCGATGAACTTGGCCCGCTCCGGATTGTCCCGCACGGCGTTGGCCATGCGCCCCAGCGGCGTTTGCGTGATCGCAAACATCCCGATAATGCAGACCAGGCACCATCCGCTGATCAGGTAATAGACCTGGATCTGCGGGCCATAGCTGATGCCCATCACCGTACCACCAACGGTGCGGTCGGTGGCGATGCCGCCCTCCCCGCCGAAGAATCCGGTGAACATCAGCGCGCTCGCCGCCACCATCTCGGCGATGCCGAGCGAGATCATCGCGAACGGCGTGCCCGCGCGGCGCGTGGTGACGAAACCCAGCACCAGGCCGAAAAACATCCCCGCCAGCCCACCCACCAGCGGCATGAACGTCACCGGGAACCAGAATTTGCCTGCGCCGACGAGGTTCAATGCGTGTGCACAGAAGAAGGCGCCGAGGCCGAAGTACACGGCGTGGCCGAAAGACAGCAGCCCCGTCTGACCGAGCAGCATGTTGTAGGACAGCGCGAAAATGATGGCGATGCCCATCTGCGAAAGCATGGACAGCGCAAAGCTCTGGGTAAACACGAACGGCAGCAACGCGAAAAACAGCGCAGCGGCGGCCCAGAAAATGATGCGGCGTTTGGTAATGACCGGGTTCATGCCGGTTACCCTGTGGCGCAGTGCGTGGCCATGCAGATGTGGCTCTTCATCACGATTCCCGCGTTCCCATCAGTCCGCGCGGACGCACTATCAGCATCAGCACCATCAACAGGTAAGGCATCACCGGCGCCGTTTGGGATATCGTGATCGACCACAGGCCGTGCCAGGATGAATCCGGCAACACGCTAAAGCCGATATTCTCAAGCAAATCCAGCATCGAGTAGTCGAGCGTAACCGAGAAAGTCTGCAGCGTGCCGATGATCAGGGAAGCGATGAAAGCACCGGTAAGCGAGCCCATGCCGCCGAACACGACCACCACGAATACGATGCTGCCGACCGCCACCGCCATACCCGGTTCGGTAATGAAGGCATTGCCGCCGATGACCCCGGCCAACCCCGCCAGCGCCGCGCCGCCGGCAAACACCAGCATGAACACCCGCGGCACGTTGTGGCCGAGCGCTTCCACCATGTCCGGGTGCGTAAGCGATGCCTGGATCACCAGGCCGATGCGGGTGCGGGTGAGCCCCAGGTACAGCGACGCCAGCATGCCGACCGACACCAGCATCATGAAGCCGCGATAGGCCGGGTACTGTGTGGTGAACAGCGTGAACAGAGTGAAATCGAGTTCGGCGGGAATGCGGTAATCAACGGGTGCGCGCCCCCAGATGAGGTGCACGATCTCCTCGATGACGTAGGCAAGGCCGAAGGTGAACAGCAATTCGGCGACGTGGCCGAACTTGTGCACCGTGCGTAGCCCATGACGCTCTGTAAGCGCGCCGAGCGCGCCCACCAGGAGGGGCGCAAGGAAAAGCGCCGGCCAGAACCCGACATACAACCCGGTCTGATAGGCAAAGTAAGCGCCGAGCATGTAGAAGCTGGCGTGCGCGAAATTGAGCACGCCCATCATGCTGAAGATCAGCGTCAGCCCGGAGGTCAGCATGAACAGCAACAGCCCGTAGGACAGGCTGTTCAGCAGGGTGACGAGGAAAAACTCCATGTACTAAGCGATTCAGTGATTCGGTGATTCAGTGATTCGGTGATTTGGTGATTTGGTGATTCTTTGATTAAGCGATTAGGTGATTAAGCGATTGAGCCATTGAGCTATCGAATGACTGATGAATGCGAATAGCTAACTCGTTGCCGGGCGCCATCCAATTACTGAATCACTCAATCACTCAATCACCGTTCACATGTCACGGACGTGCCATGCGGCACGTCGTCGGCATCACCGTGTCCTTGCCTTCGATGCGCGCATCGGTACGGAACCCCAGCCCCGTCTTTTCGATGTCGAATTTCACGTCCTTGCCGTTGGCGCGCACCAGCGTGGATATGTATAGCGGCTGGATCAACTGGTGGTTGTCGGCGCGAATGGTCACTTCGCCGGAGTCGTCGTCTTGCGTCAGGCCTTCCATCGCCAGCGCCACTTTGGCCGGATCGGCGGTCTTGGCCTTTTCAATCGCGCGGGCCAGCGCATCGATCGACACCCGGACTGATGAGAAATACAGGTCGTCCCTGACGTCGGGAAAACGCGCGCGGTAGGCCACCGTGTGATCGGTCGCGTCCTTGCCGCCGATGTTCGCATGCCAGGTGGTGACTTGTTTGACGTGGCCAACGCCGGCCTCGCCGATGGCGGTAATCACGCTGGCGGCACCCGCATAGTACGTGTAGTAATCCACCTTGAGCCCGGCGTCCTTGCCTGCCTTCACCAACAGGGCAAGGTCGTTGCCCCAGTTGCCGGTAATCACGCTGTCTGCACCGGTGGCCTTGATTTTGGCGACGTAAGGCGAAAAATCCTTGACCTTGCCGAGCGGATGCAGGTCGTCGCCGACGATCTCGACATCCGGCCGCTTTGCGGCGAGCATCGCGCGGGCGGACTTCGCCACCGCCTGGCCGAAGGAATAGTCCTGGTTGATCAAATACACCTTCTTGATGCCCTTTTGCGTGGCCATGTAGTTCGTCAGCGCCTGCATCTTCATGTCGACATCGGCATCGAAACGGAAATGCCAGAAAGTGCACTTGTCGTTGGTCAGCGCCGGATCCACCGCGGCGTAGTTCAGATACACCACGCTCTTATCCGGATTGCGGGCATTGTGCTTGGCCACCCCGTCCGCCAAAGCCAGCGCGACGCTGGAGCCATTGCCCTGTGCGATGTAGCGCATGCCCTGGTCGATTGCCTGCCTGAGAACCAACAGCGCTTCCTGCGGATTGGTCTTGCTGTCGAAAGGCACGATCTCGAACTTCAGCCCGCCGAGCACGCCGCCGCGCGCGTTCACGGCTTCCGTCGCAATCTGGTAGTGGCGCAGCCCGATCTCGCCGACGTTCGCGAAGGGGCCGCTGAGGCCTTCTATGAACGCGATCTTGATGGTGTCCTGCGCCGGTGCCGTAGCCGCCAGCGACAACATCACCATCCACATGAACAGGGCCAGCGCGTGCTTGGGTTTCATGGCTCGGTCTCCCTTAGTTGACGCGCAGAACTGGACCGCCCCGCAAAGAGCCGCCGGCGACTTCGAATGGAAACGTTTGCGGAAAGGACGCAGTCGTGTTGGTTATCTGCATATGCGACGTGCACTCAAGCTGCTCGCCGACCGTGTCGAGTAGAGCCATCGCTGCCAACTGCCGCGTTGCAGCGCGCTGATTCTAGTCGGAAAGCCGCGCCATTGTAAACCGGGCGAAACCCCGGCAAACGGCTT
>JBOIFZ010000256.1:0-2213 GCA_050741735.1 Burkholderiales bacterium | reverse complement strand
CCGGACTGGCGGCAGCCTTCGTGCTGTTTGCGGTGATTGCCGTGCTGGGATTTATTGCAAGGGCGAAAGCCAGACCGCGGTTGTTCAAGGCGAGCCTGGACGAACTCGCCAAGGATCGCAGCCAGCTCGATTCCCGATGATGTCCTCAAGAATTGCAGACATCGTGAGCCGGCGCGAGGCATTGATCGTTCGCGCCGCCGCGCAACGCGCCCGGTTTGCCGCCGCCGCGTCCACGCTTCGTCCGTCGCTGTGGTTCGCCAATCTGGCGCTGCGCGCTTACCGCCTCGTCAAGTCGCAGCCGTTGCGGGCGGCGCTGGTGCTGGGTGTGCTGGCAGTGGCCGGACCGCGCCGCGCGCTGCGCTGGGGTTATCGTGGCGTCACGTTGTACGCGGTCGTCGCGCCGTTGGCAAAGGTGCTCGCCGATCTGCTGCAACGGCTGCGCGCCGCCCCCTGAAAAGGGTGAACTCGCACTTATCCCAAGACGTTTCCCGCGTGCAGATACAGCAGTTGACGAATCCGGCCGGGACCGTGGCGCTGGCGGCGCTGCCGCCGCTGTCGCTGTACGTTCATATCCCGTGGTGCGTGCGCAAGTGCCCGTATTGCGACTTCAATTCCCACGAGCTCAAACCACCTCACCCCCGCGCTCGACCCCTCGAGGGAAACTCGAAAAGCGCCCCCCCGACGGCGGTGAGGGAATTGCCGGGCATTGGACCGGAACTTGAAAGGCAATATCTCTCGGCACTCATTGCCGATCTGGAAACGGCGCTGCCGCAAGTCTGGGGCAGGCCGGTACACACGGTTTTCTTCGGCGGCGGCACGCCGTCGCTGCTCTCCGCGCATGCGCTGGATGAGCTGCTGTCGGCGATCCGGGCAAGGCTGCCGCTCGCGCCCGACGCCGAGATCACGCTGGAGGCAAACCCGGGGACCTTCGAGGCGCAGAAATTCGCCGATTTCCGCGCCGCCGGGGTCAACCGGCTGTCGATTGGCATCCAGAGTTTCGATCCTGCGCATCTCAAGGCGCTCGGCCGCATTCACGACGGGGCGCAGGCGCGCGCCGCGATCGAGATCGCGCAGGCGAGTTTCGACAACTTCAATCTGGATCTCATGTACGCGCTGCCGGTTCAGACCGTAGAACAGGCGCTTGCCGACATCGACACGGCCATCGGCTTCGGGCCCCAGCATATTTCCGCGTATCACCTGACCATCGAGCCGAATACCTATTTTTATCGCCATCCCCCGCAGGTGCCGGACCAGGACGTGGCGGCCGATATGCAGGAAGCCATCGAAGCGCGGCTGGCCTCCGCGGGCTACCGGCACTACGAAACTTCCGCGTTCGCGCGGCCCGGGCGTGAGGCCCGGCACAACCTCAACTACTGGACCTTCGGCGACTATCTCGGCATCGGCGCCGGCGCGCACAGCAAGCTCTCGTTCGCCGACCGCATCCTGCGGCAGATGCGCGTCAAGCATCCGCGCGACTATCTGGAGAAAACGGCCGCCGGCGTGCCGGTCCAGCAGGAACAGCGGCTTGCGGCCGAAGAGCTGCCGTTCGAGTTCATGATGAATGCGCTGCGGCTCATTGATGGCGTCGAACTGCGCCTGTTCGCGGAGCGCACCGGCGTGCCGGTTCATGCATTGCGCAAACCGCTGGACGCCGCGGAGCGATCGGGGTTGATCGAGCGCGATCACGTGCGCGTGCGGCCGACGCTGCGGGGGCAGCGGTTTCTGAACGACCTGCTGCAGATGTTTCTGACGACCCACCCACCTCACCCTGACCCTCTCCCCCCTGGCCTCACCCCGCCCCTCTCCATTAGTGGAGAGGGAGGAAAGGTCAAGATGCGGAGAGGGAAATAGCCCCCTTAGCGCGCGCGGTATTCTCGACGAAAAGCGCTTCGGCAAATTTGGTTGGAATCGCTTCTATTCACTGCGAGTGTGCAGCGTTGATGAAAAAACATACAGCCGGAGAATCGCGCGTTCTCGTTCTTCACTCCCTCTCCGCCGCTTGCGGGGGACTCTTTTCAGTACCCCCTTGAGGGGTAGAGGGCCGGGGAGAGGTGGTGAAGACGATGTCCCAGACGCGGTGACCCAATTTCAGTCCACGACTTTCGAATTTGGTCAGCGGCCGGTGATCGGGACGGGGCGCAAATCCTTCTGCGGTATTGGCGAGCAGAGGTTCGGCGGACAGCACCTCGAGCATCTGCAGTGCGTAATCCTCC
>JBOIFZ010000255.1:0-2015 GCA_050741735.1 Burkholderiales bacterium | reverse complement strand
GCCGTCCCCGATTTCGTCGTGCAATCTGCCGCCTTCTTACGGCAGGGATGCTTCTCGCCCAAGCGATCGGCGTTGCACAGGCCTGCATCGAGGCCACTCAATCGCCGGCCATGGCCTTTGCCGACGCGAATCACCAAGGCGATTGCGAAAAGACGGTCAACCAGAACGCCTGCCTGCAGCAGTACACCGCCGGCGATCAGAGCACTACTCAAGTCCAGGTCGCGGTTGCCGAAATACCCGTGTTGGCGGTCCTTACCGTGCCGGTTGCACCTGATGCCAACATCGTCGCTGCCCAGGCGACGAGTTGTTTCAACCAATCCCACGACCCACCTCGCACAGTCCGTTTTTGTAGTTTCCAGCTTTAAGCCTTCGCCAGCACTGAATCCGCCGCGCAAGCGGCTGTTCGTGTTTTCTTTGCGGAGGCATCATGAAATCTCTGGCTTTCCAGGTAGCGGCTTCCATAGCTGCGCCCATCAAGTTTGCGTGGTTCAATTCGTTCCACGCGACCGATCAAGAATCCAAAGCGGTTCGCGGGTTTTACCGTGGAATCGTCCTGGCCACCCTGGCAGGCGCACTGGCGTTCTCCGGTACGGTTTCCGGCGCCGAGGCGCCGCTGACGCTCGCCGAGGCGCAGCGCCGCGCAGTCGAACGTTCACACCAGATTTCGGCACAGGATGCGGCCGTCGCGAGCTCGCGCGAAATGGCGGTGGCCGCAGGACAGTTGCCCGACCCCATGCTCAAACTCGGGATCGACAACCTGCCGATCGATGGTCCCGATCAGTTCAGCCTGACCAACGATTTCATGACGATGCGCCGCATCGGCGTCATGCAGGAGTTCACGCGTTCTGAAAAACGCCAACTGCGTTCCCAGAGATTCGAACGCCAGGCCGAAAAGTCCCTCGTGGAGAAAACGGCTACAGTCGCCTCGATCCAGCGCAATTCCGCACTGGCCTGGCTCGACCGCTACTACGCCGAAGCCATGGCGCAAGTGATTGCGCAACAGGCCAGGGAGGCCAAGCTCGAAATCGTGGCCGCCGAGGGTGCCTACCGTGCCGGGCGCGGCAATCAGGCCGACGTCTTTGCGGCGCACAGCGCTCTGGTCGGGCTCGAGGACCAGACAGCCGAACTTGACCGCCGCATCCGCACGGCAAAGATCAACCTGGGCCGCTGGGTGGGCGACGACGCCGACGCGCCATTGGCGGGCAAACCCGCCATCGATTCCATTCGTCTGGACACGAGCGCCCTTGACACCCAACTCGCCCATCACCCGGAAATCACCGTTCTCACCAAGCAGGAAGAAATTGCTTCGACTGAGGCCAGGATCGCCCAGGCCGACAAGAAAGCGGACTGGAACCTGGAAGTGATGTACAGCCAGCGCGGTCCTTCGTATTCGAACATGGTATCGATCGAAGTCTCGATTCCCTTGCAGTGGGATCAGAGAAAACGCCAGGACCGGGAGCTGGCATCCAGGCTGGCGATGGTCGAGCAGGCCAGGGCCGAGCGCGAGGAGGCGCTGCGCGTGCACATCGGCGAAGTGCGCACCATGATCGTCGAATGGGAGAACGGCCGCGAACGCCTGGCGCGTTACGAGCGTGAACTTACCCCGCTCGCCAGGGAGCGCACGCGGGCTGCGCTCACCGCCTACCAGGGCGGCAAGGCGAACCTGACCGACGTGTTGCTGGCTCGCCGCGACGAGATCGACGTGCGCATGCATGCGGTGCAACTGGAAATGGAAATTGCGCGCCTGTGGGCGCAGCTCAATTTTCTTTTCCCGGACAGCGCCGGAACGACGCGTGCGAGCATCCCTGCCCAGTCGACCGCAATCCCGACCAAGGAATCGAAATGACGACCAAGAGACTCCTTCTCGCGCTGGCCGCCCTAGGCCTTCTCGGTGCAGCCGGTTATGGCCTGTATTCGATCGGTATGGACCGGGGCATGAAGATGGCGAGCCCGACTCCCGGCGCAGTTATGCCTGCCGGCGGCAGCGAACAGCAACCGGGCGCCATCGATCCCGC
>JBOIFZ010000254.1:0-4551 GCA_050741735.1 Burkholderiales bacterium | reverse complement strand
CTGCCCGCAAGCTGCCGACTGCGTCGGTAACGTGTCCGGGGCACGTACCGCTAACGAGTCACAGCCGTCCGGCTACACGGCGTCCTCGCCGTCTTGCCCTCGACCCGAATCGCCTCGGTCGCGCATGTGGAACTTGATCAGAGCTTCCCTAGCCACAGCGACGAACTTTCCCATAAAATCAAGGGGCAGCGTGGCGCGGAGACAAGTTCCATGCGATAGTAGGAATTGTCCGGGCGGCGATTGACGCGCTCCGGTGACCCAAGGATGTGCCGCTCCGCGTGGGCACGGGAATGCCAGGTTTGGCAAGCGATCCAAACGGATACGGCGACCAAGAGGAAATGAGTCCGTATGCAGCTTTACTACCCGCGCTCGTTTCTGAAGTTGATTCTGGCCGGCTTTTCTCTCGCCGTCCTGCCGCTCATTTTCGCGCTCATCAACAACGCCTTCTCGATTCACCAGCTCGCCACGCACAGCCAGCGCGTGGTTTACCAGGCGGTACAGGCCACTCAGAACAGCCGGTTCCTGATCGAGCAGATCACCAACATGGAGCGCAGCGTTCGTCAGTTCGCAATCATCGGCGAGCCGTCGCTGCTGCAGGGTTACGGACTCGCCCACCAGCGATTTGTGGATACCACCCGCAGGATGGCGACGCTGCCGCTGGATGCACTGCGGAAACAGGCGCTCGAGGCGCTGCGCGCCCGCGAGGCCGCGCTGTTCGATCGCATCGGACAGTCGGGGGCAAAGGCGGAAGTAATCGGGTCGGCGGTAGCGGAGCTTGCCGCCCTGTCAGAAGTGGCGCGTGCGCTCGACGAGCAAGGCAACCTGCTGGTGGATCGCGAAGTCGACACCATGCAGAAAATGGCCGGCGAAGTGCAGCGCTTCATTTACTGGCAGCTGCTGGCATTGGTGCCGATCGCACTGCTGCTGGTTGTTGCCGCGACGCTGCTGATTTCCAAGCCGATTGCCCAGCTCGAATCTGCGATCCAGAACCTGGGTGAGGGTAGATTCGATGCACGCGTCACCGTCGACGGTCCGGCCGACCTGGAATCCTTGGGACGCCAGCTCGACTGGCTGCGCCTGCGTCTGCTCGATCTGGAAGAACAGAAATCGCGTTTTCTGCGCCATGTGTCGCACGAACTGAAGACGCCCCTGACGGCGCTGAGGGAAGGCGTGGAACTGCTGTCCGATGAGGTGACCGGAAAAATGACTGCGGGCCAGTTCGAAATCGCCCGCATCCTCAGGCAGAATGCGTTGCGGCTGCAGAAGCTGATCGAGGACTTGTTAAACTATCACAGCGCCCAGTTTCATACTTCGGCACTGACGTTCTCGCAATTCGAACTGAAAGCCATGGTGACGCGCGTTGCGCAACAGCATTCGTTGACGATGCGCAGCAAGAATTTGAGCCTGAACCTGTCCGCCTCCGACCTCCAGATTGAAGCCGACGAGAACAAGATAGAAGCGATCATAGACAACCTGCTGTCCAATGCCATCAAGTTCTCGCCCGCAGGCGGCACCATCCGCGTGCAGCTGCGCCGGCGCGGCGCCGATGCGGTGATCGACGTCATGGACGAGGGTCCCGGCATTTCTCCTCAAGAACGCGGGCGCGTCTTCGAGCCTTTCTATCAGGGCAACACCGTATACACCGGCCCGGTGAAAGGTACGGGGCTCGGGCTGGCGATCGTCCGCGAATATGCGGCCGCGCACCAGGGGAGCGCAGAAATCATTGACGACGGCAATCCCGGCGCACACCTGCGGGTGGTCCTGCCGACACGACAGATGGAGGCGGCCGCATGATCAGGCTGTATATTGCGTCGATCGTTGTGCTGGCCACTTTTCTCGGCGGCTGCATGGCAGCCACCGAATCGAACACGCGTCGCGACCCGTGGTACCAGGCGGTGGTCGAGCCCATGCAAGACAATGACGCCCGCGCGCTGCGCTTCTACGAAAATGCGCTCAAGCTCAAGGAAGCAGAACTTGCACGCGAACTCGATTCGACCCGTCAGAGATTCGAGAAGGACAAGTCCGAACTCAACCGGGTGCGACTCGCCATGCTGCTGTCGCTGCCGGACACCGGGATTCGTGATGACCAGGCAGCATTGAACCTGGTTCAGCCTTTGTTGAATGACAAGCGCTACGAGAATTCTGTGCTGCGTTCACTGGCCCTGATGCTCCATACACAGCTTTCCGAACTCAAACAACTGGATGAGGCACTTCAGCAGCAAACGGCAAAAGCCACGGAAGAACAGCGCCGCGCGGACGCCCTGCAGCAGAAACTGGAGGCCATTCTGGATATGGAAATGAAGATGATCGAGCGCGGGCAGACGGCGCCGCCACCGAAGAGAAGGTAAACATGGCAAAGGCACGAATACTCATCGTCGACGACGATCCCGATTTGCTGCGGCTTCTGACGTTCCGTCTGGAAGGCGGGGGCTATGCCGTGGAGAGCGCGGACAGCGCGGAGCGCGCGTTGGCGCGCCTATCCGCGTCCACCCCGCAACTGGTGATTACTGATCTGCGCATGAGCGGAATGGACGGCATGGCGCTGTTCGAGAACATCCACAAGAGCAACCCGGCGTTGCCGGTCATCATCCTCACCGCGCACGGCACGATACCGGATGCGGTTGCGGCGACTCAGCGCGGTGTGTTCGGGTACCTCACCAAACCATTCGACGGCAAGGAACTGCTGCTGCAGGTCGAAAGGGCCATCACCCTCAGCGGCAGCCACGCTGAAAAGGTGGTCGGAAACACCGACTGGCGCGTCGAGATCATAACCCGCAGCCCGGCGATGGAAAGCATTCTCGGCAAGGCCAAGCTTGTAGCGGCCAGCGATGCCAGCGTGCTGCTCCGCGGCGACAGCGGCACCGGCAAGGAGTTGCTGGCACGGGCGGTGCACCGGGCAAGCCCGCGCGCCGAGAAGCCATTTGTTGCCGTCAATTGCGGCGCCATACCCGAACAACTGCTGGAGTCCGAGTTGTTCGGCCATATGAAAGGCTCGTTCACCGGCGCCGCCCGAGATTACAAGGGGCTGTTCCAGGCAGCCGAAGCCGGCACGGTTTTCCTCGATGAGATCGGCGACATGCCGCTACCGCTGCAGGTAAAGCTGCTGCGCGTGCTGCAGGAAAAAGAGATCCGGGCGATCGGCTCGACCCAGAACATTCCCGTGGACGTGCGCATCATCTCTGCAACGCATCGCAACCTCGAGGACGCAATCAAGATCGGAGCGTTCCGCGAAGACCTCTATTACCGACTCAACGTCGTATCGTTCGCGCTGCCCTCGCTCGCCGAGCGGCGCGAGGACATTCCGGTGCTCGCCGCGTACTTCCTCGCGCAGCTTGCCGACAAATACAAGAAACCGCTCAATGGATTTGCCTCCGAGGCGATGGAAATCCTGGTGAAATCGTCATGGCCCGGCAACGTACGTGAACTGTACAACGTCGTCGAACAGGCGGTTGCGTTGTCCACCACGCCGATCATTCCGCCGGCGCTCGTTGAAAATGCAATCCGCGGCCAGACTGCCGAACTGTCATCTTTTGAGGCCGCGCGCAGCGAGTTCGAGCGCGAATACCTCGCCAAGCTCCTCAAAATTACCGGTGGCAACGTGACCCAGGCAGCGCGACTGGCCAAGCGCAATCGCACCGAGTTCTACAAGCTGCTGCAACGGCACCACCTGGATCCCAAGCTGTTCAAGGCGCTTTAGCCGGCAACGTCATATCGCACCTCCCAGGACGGCATCGAATTTTCATTTTTGATTAAGCAGTTAGGCCCGCATCGGGAGGCTGTGTCGCTGCCCGGCGACAAGCGCGGCCGATGCCAAGTCCTTGGCGGCGCATAACTATCTGCCCCGATAACCTTAATGTTTTCTGGCATGAAGGCTGCTTTGTAGAGTTCTGAAAACGGCTGCGCGGAAGGCGGCTCCAAATGGAGCCGCGTCCGCTGGCCCATCGAGACGAAACAAATCGATTGAAGCACCCACACGAAAAAAATGGACCATAATATCCGCATCTTACCCTTCTTGACGATCGCCGCTGCCGCTTCCGTGGTCGCGTTCAGCGGCATCGGAATCGCCGCAATAACGGGTAAGCTGCCGATTGCCCGGTCGAGCCTCAATCAATTTTCCGCATTCGGCGGCGCACCCGTGCTGCCGACTTCCGGCTCGGACCGGGTGCCTTCCAGCCTTACCCACGTGGGGTTGACCCGCAGCGCCGGGGAAACCGCGGCGCAAGGCAAGCCGCTAAATTTCCGCCCTGGTGCACGCATTCCCGCGCGCAAGCCTTCCTGCCCGAACTGCGGTGTCGTGGACTCCATCAAACCGCAACAGGCAAGCGGCGACGACGGCAAGCTTGCGGCGGCACTCGGCACAACTGGCAGGGCCTATCAGATCGAAAGGGAAAAACTCAGTTCCTTCAGCTTCGTCGTCATTGTGCGCATGGAGAACGGCACCCTGCTCACGATCCACGAAAATCAACGTCCGCCGTTCACCATCGGTGAGCGCGTCAAGCTGGTCAACGGCACGGTCATTCCCTTGGGTTGATCTGAAACGGCAATCTACAA
>JBOIFZ010000253.1:0-7877 GCA_050741735.1 Burkholderiales bacterium | reverse complement strand
CCGAACTTCTTCGACAGCACCAGCGTCAGTGCCGCCGTCAGCGTGGTCTTGCCATGGTCCACGTGTCCTATGGTCCCCACGTTCACGTGCGGCTTGGTGCGCTCAAACTTTCCCTTTGACATCTCGCTGTCCTCGTCTTGGCTTTCTCAAGTAGTGACCCTTGAACCCTGTGGAACCCTGAATCCTTTGGAGCCCATGACCGGGATTGAACTGGTGACCTCTCCCTTACCAAGGGAGTGCTCGACCACTGAGCTACATGGGCAGATCGGAACGCTTTTGCCGTTTGTTCGCGCCCCGCTTTAACCAAGTCGCCGCAACTGCCTCGCCTAATCTCTTTCTGGAGCGGGTGAAGGGAATCGAACCCTCGTCGTAAGCTTGGAAGGCTTCTGCTCTACCATTGAGCTACACCCGCCTGAATCCGGGCTCAACACACTGATACTGCTTGCCGTTGTTACCTCGGAAAAAGCTTTGACGATCCCGCCGCCGATCCGACCCCGTCTCTCAATGCTTGGTGGAGGGGGAAGGATTCGAACCTTCGAAGGCAGAGCCGTCAGATTTACAGTCTGATCCCTTTGACCGCTCGGGAACCCCTCCGAACGAAACCGCGGATTATCGATAATAAACGAAGGGATGTCAAACATGCGACGGCATTGAAACGCGCTTTCCGCGCGCCCCGGATTACTCCCGGATCCGCGCCCGGTGCGGTCACACGGCCGGGTTGGGATAGCGCAGGTGAACCGCGTCGATATCCGCGAGGACGGCGTCGCCAAGGTTCAGGTTTTCGGTATCGATGTTTTCCCGGAGTTGCGCCAGGGTGGTCGCGCCGGTGATGGTGCTGGCGCAGAACCAGCGGCTGCGCACGAACGCCACCGCCAGCGCCGCCGCCGACAGGCCGGCGCGTTTGGCCAGATCGGCATAAGCGGCAACCGCCGGCATCACGTTGGGCTTGTCGTAACGCTGGCCGAACGGCGGGTACTTGGTCAGGCGCGCCCCTTCCGGCTTCGCGCCATTGAGATATTTGCCGGACAGGTGGCCAAAGGCGAGCGGGCTGTACGCCAGCAGCGGAACACTCTCCCGCCGCGTCACTTCTGCCAGCCCGGTTTCGTAAGTGCGATTTAGCAGGTTGTAGGCGTTCTGGATCGAGGCCACCATCGGCAGCCCCATCTGCCGCGCCCGGCGGATGAACTCGAGCGCACCCCAGGGTGACTCGTTGGACAATCCGAGGTAACGGATCTTGCCGGCCTTGATGAACTCGGCAAAGGCCTCGAGCTGTTCTTCGATCGATACGGTCGGGCGTTCCTGCTTCGGGTCGTAGAAAATGTTGCCGAACAGCGGCAGATAGCGGTCCGGCCAGTGGATCTGGTACAGGTCCACATAGTCGGACTGCAGGCGCCTGAGGCTGCCGTTCAGCGCCTCCCGAATGCTTTTCCTGTCCACCGCCTTCGGCCCGCCGCGCACCCAGTTGAATCCCCTACCCGGGGCCGTGATCTTGGTGGCGACGATCAATTTGTCGCGCTGCTGCTTGCTGAGCCAGGTGCCCAGGTAGGACTCGGTACGGCCTTGCGTCTCCGCCTTGGGCGGCACCGGGTACATTTCCGCCGCGTCAATGAAATTGATGCCGCGGGAAACGGCGTAGTCGAGCTGCTGATGTGCTTCCTTTTCGCTGTTCTGCTCGCCCCAGGTCATGGTGCCGAGGCAGATCTCCGCAACCTTGAGATCGCTCGATCCCAGCTTGTTGTATTTCATTGCATCCCCCCAACGCGATGACCGGCGTCTGAATCCTGGCGGCCGGCACGACCGCACCGACGGGTCGACCCGTGTCACGCAGGCTGCGTAGTTTAATTGAAGCCCGGCCTGCGACGAAGCGCGGCGGCAGAAGATCAGGTTGGCGCTTTTCGAGACCGCAGCATCCGCAGGAATTCCTTTAGCGACATCGGGCGACCCGAGAAGAAACCCTGGATTTCGTCGCAGCCTTCGGCGCGCAGGAACTGTTGCTGTTCCTTGGTTTCCACACGCGCCGCGATGATCTTCATGAGCAGGCCGCGCGCAACATCCGTCAGGGTCGCAACGCCACGATCATCTCGATTTCGACGCAGGCGTTGCGCGGCAACTCCGCGACCCCGATCGCGCTGCGCGCGTGCCGGCCGCTTTCTCCGAAGACCTGCACCAGCAGTTCCGAGGCGGCGTCGATCACTTTCGGCTGCTGGTTGAACATGGGTGCCGAGGCAACGAATCCGGTGACCTTGAGAACGCGTTCGATGCGGTCGAGCGAGCCCAGTGCCTGCTTCAGGCAGGCGAGTCCCTGCAGGATGCACAACCGCGCCGCCTCCTGCGCGCGCTCGACGCCCACTTCGCCACCGACCTTGCCGACGATGCGCACCTCGTCGCCCTCGCGCGGCAGTTGACCGCTGACGAAAGCCAGTCGCTCGTGCACCATGACCGGGACATACTGGAACGCCGGGACCGCGGCCGCGGGCAGCACGATCCCGAGCCTCGCGAGGTTCTGTTCGATCATCTCCCTCCCCTTTCTTCCCGCGCGACCATCCGCGAGCTTGAAAACCCCATCGTGCGTTCCATATTGATCATGAGCGTGCACCTGCGCGCCACCGCGGCGCTTTCCCGTCAAATCGGGATAGGGGGCGAACAAAGGTGATCGCGCCCCTTGCTGGGCGCACAAGAAAACGGCACGGCAGCCAAAGCTGCCGCGCCGATTCACCGGTCCGTGTGACGGTTAATTCAAGACCATGGCCTGGAAGAACGGCACGTAAGCCTGCAGCATGACCAGAACGCCGACCAATGCGGCCAGCGCAATGCTGTGCCAGAACACGAAGCGCAGGATGACGCCTTCCCGGCCTTGCTGGTTGGTCGCGACCGACGCGACCACGATGCTCTGCGCATCGATCATCTTGCCCATCACCCCGCCCGAACTGTTGGCCGCGGCCATCAGCGTCGGATTCAATCCCAGCTTGTTCGCCGTGATCACCTGCTGGCTGCCGAACAGCGCATTCGACGCGGCATCGGTGCCCGTCAACGCGACGCCGATCCAGCCAATCATCGTGCCGAAGAACGGATACAGCCAGCCGGTTCCCGCAAAGGCCAGGCCAAGGGTGCCGTCCATGCCCGAGTAGCGTGTCGTGTAGCCCAGCGCAAGCATCGCCAGGATCGTCAGCAGGGAGTACTTCATGATCCCGAAGGTTTCGATCCAGGTCCTGAACATCTCGCGCGGCTTGAAACCCATGACGAAGCCGCCAATGATCGCCGACAGCAGAATTCCCGTTCCGGTCGCCGAGATGATGCCCCACTTCCAGACGGCCCCTTCGACACGGGGGATGGCAACCGCAGGCTCCACGCGCTGCACCACGTTGTGCAAGCCGGGAATCTGCCACTCCCAGTAAGTGATTCCCTTCACGTTGAGGAACGCTTTGACGATGGGTAGGCCCCACAGGAAAAGGATGACGGTCAGGATCACCCACGGCGTCCACGCCTTGATCACCATGTCCCGGCCGTGGCCATGGCGTTCCTTGGCCGCTTCCCCGGCAGGGACGGTCACGCCGCCGCCGGACGCGTCCAGCATCACGTTCTTCGGCTTCCAGTAGGCAAGGAAGACGGTCAGGATCAACATCGAGATCATCGCCCCGAGCATGTCCACCAGCCACGGGCCGTGGTAGTTCGAAATCAGGAACTGCGGAATTGCGAACGACACGCCCGCCACCAGGATCGCCGGCCAGACCTCCACCGTGCGGCGCCATCCGCAGAAAGTGAGGACCAGCCAGACCGGCACGATGACCGAAAAGAACGGCAACTGGCGTCCCACCATCGCAGATAGGGTCAGCAGGTAGTCCGGGTTCTCGGGCTGGGTCACGGAATGCAGCACGATGATGGGCGTGCCCAGGCCGCCGTAGGCCACCGGCGCGGTATTGGCGATCAGCGACAGGCCGGACGCCGCCAGGGGGTTGAAGCCAAGGCCGATCAGGATTGCGCCGGTCACCGCCACCGGCGTGCCGCCACCGGCCGCGCCTTCAAAGAAGGCGCCGAAGCAGAATGCGATCAGCACCAGTTGCAGCCGCCTGTCGTTGGTGATGGCGCCGATGCTGTCCTGCAGGATCTTGAACAGGCCCGCCTTGAGCGTCATCCGGTACAGGAAGATCAAGTTGAAAATGATCCAGCAGATCGTGGTGGCGGCGAAAAGCGCCCCGTACAAGCCGGCACGCAACGTCAAACCACCGGGCATGCCTATGACGAACATCGCGATCAGCGCCGCCGCGACTAACCCGGAAATCGCGGCATAGTGGGCGCGGATATGAAAGATTCCGAGCCCGCCGAGCAGTACCACCACGGGGATTGCGCAGACAAGCGTTGAAAGGATGGTGTTGCCGAACGGGTCGTAGACCTGAGACCAAATCATAGCCGCCCCCTCACCTGTATTTTCTTTTTGGCATGATCGGCCTGCCACTGGACCGGGGTGGCCGAATGCCGGCAAGTATAGTGGAACTACCGGCGCCTTTACCGCAAGCCTCCGGCGCCACGCTAGGATGCGTGCTCAACAAACGCACCACGCGGCAATGCGCGTCGCGGAACTTGGTCAGAGCTTCCCTAGATAACCCCATGTCCGATCTCGATCCCGAGCGGGGTAACGCCGGCGCAGCGCTCGCGCTGCTGTCAATGATCTGGGGCTACAACTGGGTGGCGATGAAGACCGGACTGGCCGATGCCGGGCCGTTTCAGTTCGCCACGCTGCGTTTCACGCTGGCTGCGCTGTGCATGATTCCGGTGATCATCAAGTTCAGCGCGCCTTTGCTTCCCCGCCGGGAGCAGTGGCCTGCGGTGGCGATTCTCGGCCTCATGCTTGCGGGCAATTTCGCCTGCACCTTGACGGCGTTGCGGCTTGGCGGGACCGGCAAGACCGCGGTACTGGTCTACACCATGCCGTTCTGGGTGCTGGTGTTCGCGTGGCTGGCGCTGCACGAGCGACTCGACCGCTGGCAGGGGATTGCGGTTGCGATCGCCTTGGCGGGACTGGTGGTGCTGGTCGAACCCTGGACGCTTTCCGGCGGATTGCTGGCCAGCGCGCTGGCACTTGGCGCAGGCATGTCCTGGGGCGCAAGCGTGGTGTACGTGAAGAACCTGCAGAAGAAAACCAGCGTTTCGATGCTGATGATCACGTTGTGGCAGATGATCATCGGCTCGTTGCTGCTGGCACTCGGATGGGCCTGGCTCGAACCTCAGGCAATCCGCTGGACGCTAAGTTTTGGCCTCGCCCTCGGCTACACAGCGGTGCTGGCGACCGGGGTGGCGTGGATGCTTTTCTACTACGCGCTCAGACGCATGCCGGCGGGAATGGTCGGACTGGGGACGCTCGCCACGCCGGTGATCGGCGTGATCGCCGCGTGGCTGCAACTAGGAGAACGGCCCGCACCTCTGGAGGCCACGGGCATGGCGCTCATCGGCACGGCGCTGGCCATGCTGGCATGGTCGCCGCGCTCAAACGCGCCGCCCGCGCGCGCGTGACCGCCGGCGCGCGCCAGAGCGCGTTTGCTACTGTGGTTCCTCAAGCTGCCCGAGCGGGCGCTTGAACGTGTAGTCAATGGGTTTCTTGACCAGTTCGTCGGCCGACGAATTGACGCTGCCGCTGAAAATCGTGAACGGCAGCGCGACAACGAAAGCCATCGAACCGGCCGCGATCGCAATCAATCCCATCGGCCGCGCGAATACCGCGTCCAGGAACATGTCGCCGCCGGCACGATCTTTCGGGAGTTGTTCATTCGCCAGCACCGATTGTCCTGCCATCGCGGCAGTCAATGCCGCGATCACCAGGCTGCGCTTGATGAGGTTACGCATCGCTTTCCTCCATTTTGGGAAGCCAGTCGAGAAACGCATTGTAACCCTTTCTTTCCACGCCTGAAACAATGGCCCTATAACAGCGCTGCGGCGGCCTCCGGTGTGCTTGGGCCCGAGCCCCTCGCGCGGCGTTCCGGGCGCCGCTGCAGGTGGCGTGGTTTAATCCGCTCGGGAATCCATTTTCCTTTATCAATCAGAGAGATGACTCAAAAACAGCAAATGGTGTGGCCCGTTCCGCTGCATTTTGACTATTCGGACGCGCAGGCGGCGGGCGCATCGGTCTGCACCAACGGCTGCTCGCCACGCCAGCGATCAAGAAGCTGATCCATCGCAGGGCAACCGTCGACGAGATGCTGGCAGTCGCGATCAAGGAAGGCATGCACACCCTGAAGCAGGACGGCATCGAGAAAATTCTGAAAGGCCACCGACGTCGTTCAAATCCGCGCCGTCGCCGCCCGAAGCCGTTCACGGCATGGAAATGTTGAGGACGTGTCGCCGGTAGATTTCAGGCAGGCGTTCCAGCACCAGATCTCTGCCCATAATATCGCCGTCGCGCAGCGCCTGCGCCACCACATCCACGGTCAACACCTCCAGCGCCGGGATCGCAATCGGCGCGTAGGAAAAGTGCCACGCCTCGGGAAACATGCCGCCGCGGTATTCACGGTAAGGGCGGAAGAAGCCGAAGCGCGCCATGTTCTGGTCCAGCCACCCGTGCAGCCGATGGAAGACGCCGCCCGGCTGTACCTCCTCCGGCAGCAGCTTCACCCGGTAGCCCTCGGGAAGCGCCGCGCGATCGTAGACGTCGATATCGGTACCCCAATGGTGGCGGCTGGCGCCCGGCAGAGCCGACCAGTTGAGTATGCATTGCACCCGCTGCGCTTCCGATAGGACATGGTAGTCGAGCACGCCGCCGTCGGCATCGAAAAGCGTGCGTTCGCCGCAGAACTTTCGGTTCCAGATTTCGGCCTGCGACTCGAAATCGCGGAATCCGCTGAACACCGCGATGTCGAACCCTTCCGTCGCCGCCGCCCCACGCATGCGCGCGAAGGGCTCCACCGCGTCCGCGTGAATGGCGAAATGCGGATCGTCCGACTGAAACACGTGGGACCGGGAGCGACCGGTCAGTTGCAGGGGATCAAGGAGCATGTCACGACGCCGGTGAGGCTGATGTATACCAGATGCTCCTTGATTCCGCCGGAAAGGCCGCTGTCCCCGGGTTCGAGCTCGCGGCGCTCGATGTTCAGCGGATACCAGCCGAGATCGGGCAGCTCGAATGCAAACTCGTGGACTTCGACGCGCTTGATGCGACTCATGGCTTTTCCTCTGCGATCGGAACGGCGCAATGCCCGATGAAGCAACAGCGATCCTGCTGCGATGCGAACAACGGAAGCGCACCTGCACTGCAAGCGGCGATGTGGCGCACAATCTCTTCCCTCTTTTTTGGTGGAAGCCCCTTCTTTCCGTGGGCGCTGGACGTATTTTCGCGCCCTGGCGGGCATCATAGCGACCCGCTTCCTTGCAGCGTCAACTGCGGCCCACGACATCAAGATTGCAGCAACGAACGAACTATCCGGGCACAATCCGCCTCAATCTTCCGGCACCCTGTAATCGCCGCGCGAAAGTCACCCGAATTCCGCAATGACAGCCGAATCAGAAACTACCGGGATGCCCGCGCAAACCCAGCCGGCCTCCGTGCCGGCTCCGGTGCCGTTTCGCGTGGCCTTGCGGTTCTGGCTCAAGCTCGGCTTCATCGGTTTCGGCGGCCCGGCCGGGCAAATCGCGATCATGCACCAGGAACTGGTGGAGAAGCGGCGCTGGATTTCCGAGCGGCGTTTCCTGCACGCGCTCAACTACTGCATGGTCCTGCCGGGTCCGGAGGCGCAACAGCTCGCCACGTACATCGGCTGGCTGATGCATCGCACCTGGGGCGGCATCGTTGCCGGCGCCCTGTTCGTGCTGCCGTCGCTGTTCATTCTGATCGCGCTTTCCTGGATTTACCTCGCCTTCGGCGACGTGCCGCTGGTGGCCGGCATCCTTTA
>JBOIFZ010000252.1:0-3211 GCA_050741735.1 Burkholderiales bacterium | reverse complement strand
CCACAGCCGTCGCGAAAACGTTGAAGGAAAATCGTGCACAATTTTGACGCCGTCTTGAAGCAATCGTGACCATCGCCCAGCACACGCCGATGATGCAGCAGTACCTGCGCATCAAGGCGCAGCACCCCGACAAGCTGGTGCTGTACCGCATGGGTGACTTCTACGAGCTGTTCTTCGAGGATGCCGAGCGCGCCGCGAAACTGCTCGATATCACGCTCACCAGCCGCGGCCAGTCGGCCGGCGAGCCGATCCGGATGGCCGGCGTGCCCTTCCATGCGGTCGAGCAATACCTCGCCAAGCTCATCAGGCTTGGCGAATCGGTGGCGATTTGCGAGCAGATCGGCGACCCCAACACTTCCAAGGGCCCGGTCGAACGGCAGGTTACCCGGGTCGTCACACCGGGGACGCTTACCGACGCGGCGTTGCTGGACGAGAAGCGCGACAACCTGTTGCTGGCGCTCAACCCGCAGGGAAATTTGCTGGGGCTGGCCTGGTTGTCTCTGGCCAGCGGCCGTTTCACCGTCGAGGAAACAGGGCGGGAAAATCTCACATCTGAACTGCAGCGGCTGCAGCCCGCGGAAATCCTCGCCCCCGACGACTTCAGCGATCCAGTGCTCCAGGGCACGAGCATCGCGGTGAAGCGGCTGGCGGCCTGGCAGTTCGACCGCGACGCCGCGGTTCGGACGCTGACCCGGCATTTCGAGACCCGTGATCTATCCGGCTTCGGCGCAGATGAACTCGGCCCCGCCATGGGAGCCGCAGGCGCTCTGTTCGAATATGCGCGTGCCACCCAGGGAACCTCGATCGCGCACGTGCGCGCGCTGTCGGTCGAACGCGACTCGGCGTACGTCCGCATGGACGCCGCCACCCGCCGCAATCTCGAGCTCTCCGAAACGCTGCGTGGCGAACCTGCCCCCACGCTGCTGTCGCTGCTGGACACCTGCGCCACCGGAATGGGGTCGCGCTGGCTGCGTCACGCGCTGCATCACCCGCTGCGCGACCGGCAGATCGTCAAGGCGCGGTTGGACGCGGTGGCGACGCTGCGCGGGCAAAGTACCGACATTCCTTATCAAAGAGTGCGCGAGGCAATACGTCCGGTGGTGGACGTGGAGCGCATCACCGCACGCGTCGCGCTGCGCAATGCGCGACCACGCGATCTCTCGGGATTGCGCGAAACCCTGAAGTTGCTTCCGGATCTGAACGGTCTGCTCGTGCCACTCGCAAGCCCACGGATTGCAGCACTCGCGACCGACCTCGCACCGCTGCCCGAGCTTGCGGACCTTCTGGCCCGCGCGATCCTGCCGGAGCCCGCATCAGTTCTACGCGAAGGCGGCGTGATCAACAGCGGATTCGACGCCGAACTCGACGAACTGCGGGGGATTCAGAACAACTGCGGCGAGTTCCTGATCGCGCTGGAAAGCCGCGAGCGCAGCCGCACCGGCATCGCCAATCTCAAGGTCGAGTACAACCGCGTGCACGGCTTTTACATCGAGGTCACGAACGCGAATGCCGAAAAGGTGCCGGACGACTACCGCCGCAGGCAGACGCTGAAGAATGCCGAGCGCTATATCACGCCGGAGCTGAAGACCTTCGAGGACAAGGCGCTATCGGCGCAGGATCGCGCCCTCGCCCGGGAAAAATATCTATATGAAGAGCTGCTCGACGAGTTGTCGCCACACCTGCCGCGGTTGCAGCGACTGGCCGCCGCGCTGGCGGAACTGGATGCGCTGGCGGCACTTGCGGAACGGGCGGCGACGCTTGACTACTCGAAGCCCGAGTTCACTGACGATGAAAGAATAGAGATCGAGGCCGGCCGCCATCCGGTGGTGGAACGGCAGATCGATGAGTTCATCGCCAACGACACCAGAATCGACCCCGACCGCAGATTATTGCTGATCACCGGCCCGAACATGGGCGGCAAGTCCACTTACATGCGCCAGGTCGCGCTGATCGTTTTACTGGCGCACGTCGGCTCGTTCGTGCCGGCAAGACGCGCGCTGATCGGCCCGGTGGACCGGATTTTCACCCGCATAGGCGCTTCCGACGACCTTGCCGGCGGCCGTTCGACGTTCATGGTGGAAATGACCGAAGCCGCCAACATCCTGCATAACGCCACAAACACATCGCTGGTATTGATGGACGAAGTCGGCCGCGGCACTTCGACATTCGACGGGATGGCGCTGGCGGTCGCCATCGCGCGGCACCTGGTCGAATCAAGCCGGAGTTACACCCTGTTCGCCACCCACTACTTCGAACTCACGCGACTCGCAGAAGAATACCGCCAGGTCGCCAACGTGCACCTTGACGCGATCGAACACAAGGACAAGATCGTTTTCCTGCACGCGCTGGAAGAAGGTCCAGCTTCGCAGAGCTACGGCATCCAGGTGGCGCAACTCGCGGGCGTGCCTGCAGCCGTGGTACGCGCTGCGAGGAAACATCTGGCGAAACTCGAAGAAGAAGCAGCAAGTCGCAGTCCGCAGGGCGATTTGTTTTCCGCAATCACGACAAAACCGGAGTCGCCGCGCGACCCTGCCGTTGAAGCATTGCGGGACGCCGATCCCGACGCGCTGTCGCCGAAACAGGCGCTCGAATTGCTTTACCGACTGAAGAAAATGCTTTCCGCCTGATCCGGTCCGTCGAGTCAAAACGGCGAGGATTCGAGCAGCTTGCTCATGTCGAGCAACACTTGCTTCCAATATTCAAGCCGGCGCCTTTTTGAACCGGAGAACGTTGAACGTGGTTACCGGCTTGAGGAATCCCTTGAGAGTAAGCTCTCCGATCGGCTCGGCTTCGATCAGGTCTTCCACCGTCGCGAAGACCCGCCGCGAGACCAGGACTTGGCCCGGCTTGGCCTCCCCGCAAAGCCGCGATGCGAGGTTGGTTACCGTTCCGATCGCGCCGTAGTCCCAGCGTCCTTCGAAGCCGATTGCCCCGATCGTGGCGTAACCCTGCGCCAAGCCCACGCCGAAGCCCAGGTCGTAGCCCGACTTCTCCCACTTTCCCGTTAGTGCGCTGATTCGTTCCCGCATCGCCAGCGCCATGCGCAGAGCGCGCTCGGCCGGATTTGGTACTGGCAACGGGTCGTTGAAAAAAATCATGATGCCGTCGCCGGTGAAGCGTTCGAGCGTGCCCTCGTGGGCGAGGATCAGCATGCCCATCGCGGCGTGGTACTCGCGCAGCACGCTCATCACCTCCTCGGGATCCGCGGTCT
>JBOIFZ010000251.1:0-21416 GCA_050741735.1 Burkholderiales bacterium | reverse complement strand
CGTGCGTGTCGGAGCGCGGAAGAGGGGCCCCTCTGGGGATCTGACCGCGGAGACACGCGTAAGGCCGGTGGTCGACACGCTATTGGCCGGTTGCACGGTCGCATCCCCGCAAGCGGGGCCCCTGCTCAACGTTCCACCGGCCCCCGCCACTGTCGAGGACTCGCGCCTTGCCTGACACCGATTTCGCGGGTTTTCCGATCCATGATGGTTTTTTGCCAAATCGCTAAGAGGTCTGCTTTCCAAGGTTTGCAAGTTATCCCACGAATCAGCGGAACAGGACACTAAGTGTTCCAGACTGCCGGCGGGCATCGTCTCGAGTACAGTCGGATCGATCCCGGGCCGCACCCTGGCGCGGCGGCGGACCCTCCGGTGCTGGTGTTCCTGCATGAGGGTCTGGGGTCGGTCGCGCTGTGGAAGGACTTTCCCGAAAGGGTGTCGCATGCTACCGGCTGCCCCACTATCGTCTATTCGCGATACGGGTATGGCAAGTCCGACGGCCTTGCCGAGGCGCGGGGTGTGGACTACATGCACCGCGAGGCGTTGGAAGTCCTGCCGCAATTGCTGGACGCGCTTTCCATCCGCAGCCCGATCCTGATCGGTCACAGCGACGGCGCCTCCATCGCGCTCATCCATGCCGGCGCCGGAAGCCGTCCGGTCCGCGGCCTGGTGCTGCTGGCGCCGCACGTTTTCGTCGAAGACATCACGGTGGAGAGCATCGCGCAGGCCCGGGTGGCCTTCAACACCACCGACCTTTCGGCCAGGCTGGGCCGTTTTCACGACCACGTGGAATCCATGTTCCGGGGCTGGAACGATATCTGGCTGCACCCGGACTTTCGCCGCTGGAACATAGTGGAGTACCTGCCCGGTGTCACCTGCCCGGTGCTGCTGATCCAGGGCGAGGACGACCAATACGGGACTGCCACCCAGGTTACGGCGATCGCAAGACAGGTGAACGGCCCCGTGGAAACCTTGATGCTCCCGCACTGCGCACATTCGCCTCACGTGGACCAGAAACAGGCGACCGTGGCGAAGATTGCGGACTTCGTCGCCCGGATAGGCGACAAGTCATCGGCCGCAAGAAATCGGCCCTGAACACCCCCAGACAGTCCGGCAACCGGATGTTACCCGGTGGATTCAGGTCACCTGCTGCGAGGGCGTTGGCGACCGATGGGGCGCGGCAGCCGCATTGCTTCTGCTAGACTTCGCGGCAACGTCAAACGCGAGGTCGCCCGCACAGCATGTTGAAAGGCAAGTCGGCTGTCATTACCGGTTCCACCAGCGGCATCGGTCTGGGCATCGCCCGGGCGTTCGCCGCCCAGGGTTGCAACGTCATGCTCAACGGCTTCGGCGACGCGGCAGAGATTGAAAGACTGCGCGCCGGATTGGCCGCCGAACACAAGGTCAGTGTGCTGTACTCATCGGCCGACATGGCCAGACCCGCCGAAATTGTGGCAATGATCAATCAGGCGAAGCGGCGCTTCGGCGCCGTGGATGTGCTGGTCAACAACGCCGGCATCCAGCACGTGGCGCCGGTGGACGAATTCCCTATCGAAAAGTGGGACGCGATCCTTGCGATCAATCTGTCATCGGCATTCCATGGCATCCGCACTGCGCTCCCCGGAATGAAAAACAAGGGCTGGGGCCGCATCATCAACGTAGCCTCCGTTCACGGACTGGTTGCTTCCCCGTTCAAATCGGCGTATATCGCCGCCAAGCACGGTCTGGTTGGATTGACCAAGACTGTGGCACTCGAGACCGCGGGCAAGGGTGTCACCTGCAACGCGATTTGCCCGGGTTACGTGCTGACTCCGCTGGTGGAGAAGCAGATCGACGACCAGGCAAAGGTGCACGGCATCGCGCGCGAGGACGTCATCAGGGACATGATCCTCGAGCGCCAGCCGAGCAAGGAGTTTGTGAGGATCGAAGATGTGGCTGCGCTTGCGGTGTTTCTCGGCGGCGAATCCGCCGCCTCGATCACCGGCACCGCGCTGCCGATCGACGGGGGGTGGGTGGCACACTGAAGCGGTGACGGGAGAATGGTGCCCCGCAAGGGGATACCGGCCTTTGGCCATAAATGAGTGAATGAGTGAAGGGTAACAGCGGATAACCCAAGCCAACGGAGCCGCAAACATGAACGTCATTCAACCTCAGATTGATGGACCGCTGAAAGTCCGCGGGGACATCGAGATCGTCGCGGTCGACGGCACGGTGCTCAAGCGCATGGTCGAGGCGTCGCTGTGCCGCTGCGGCCGGTCGGCGGCCAAACCGTTCTGCGATGGCAGCCATGCCAAAGCCGGATTCCGCGACGACGTGCGCGTCGGGGCTTACCAGCCGAAAGCGCTCGATCCCGGCGCGCCGGGTGCCCGTCTTCGCATTACGCTGAAGCCGAACGGCCCGCTGCGCTGTTTCGGCGAGATGCAGTTATGCGACAGCAAGGGTGCGGCGGCGTGGATCGGCGGACAGGCGTCGTTGTGCCGTTGCGGAGGCTCGAAGAACAAGCCGTTCTGCGACGGCACGCACAAGGACATCGGATTTGCCGCGGAATAGGCGGCGGATGTAGCGGCAGTTGAAGTGGTGCTTTGATCGTTTGGAAAAAACGGAGGAGAGATCATGGAAATCGTGAAAATGTACGGGCCGCTGGTCGGCCGTGTTTTGCTGGTTTTGATGTTCATCATCGCCGGATACGGGAAGATCACCGGCTTCGAGGGCACGCTCGGCTATATGCAGGCGCACAACATGCCGATGACCCAGGTTCTTGCGGTCATAGCGATCATCATCGAACTGGGTGGAGGCATCATGATCGCCGTGGGCTGGAAGGCGCGTTGGGCCGCCGCAGCACTCTTCATTTTCGTGCTCGTCGCCTCTTACGTCTTCCATGCCTTCTGGGCGGTGCCGGCCGACCAGGCGCAACTGCAGAACGTCCTGTTCATGAAGAACCTGGCGGTCATGGGCGGCATGCTCTATATCATCGTTTACGGTTCCGGGCCGCTCAGCGTGGACAAGAATCGCTGAGCTTTCGCGATATCACCAACGAAAAAGACGCGGCCTTGGCCGCGTCTTTTTTCGCCGGGGGGCGTCAACCCAGGCGCTTCACCACCTCGGTAACCACGACCTCCTCGCGATATTTGTCCCGCATCCTGCGTCCGGCGATGATTCTTTTCTTCACCATGAGGTCTTTCGATTGCGGTCTGATCAACGCATCGATGTAATCGGCGGCGTTCGCGATCGGCGGGTACACGGGAGTCTTCTTGTCCATAAGGCGGGAGGGTAGAGTTGAAAATGCCGGCACAAAATAACACGCCTCCCGGCGGGAAAATGTGACACTTTGTTGACACGCGATTATCGGATGTAAAAGCGCGAGCCTTTCAAAAGATTAGCACTCGCTCCTAATGTGGCATCGACCCCGTCGTTGCCTCTTTTTTGCACAGGACCCGGCGCCTTCGGCACAAAAGGCCTCAAACAACGACGTGCTCACCACAGAGTCACGGAGTACACGGAGGAAAAACTAAAAGCGAAGAAATACAATATGGAGTGAAGAGCGAATTGGCTGTTCCTCACACTGTGTGGCAAATTTTCGCTATGGTGAATTGGTCGCCGATTGAAGCTTCTAACTCCAGAGTTTTTTCTCTTGTTCTTCCTCTGTGCCTCTGCGTCTCTGTGGTGAAATCGTTCTCGTCAGGTCGAGAATATCCGCAGCAGCGCGGTCCCAAAACGCGCGATCGCGAGCAGGTTGGCCGTCACTGCCGCCAGTACCACGATAGCGATGAGCATTCTCGTTGCGCCTTGCGCGCTGAACCACGCCAGCCATGCAAGCCGCAGACCCGCGGCGGAGAACGCCGGTACGATCAGCAGCAGCGGCAGCATCAGCAGATAGCTCAGGGTGGCGTGTTGATCGAGCGGCACGCGGTTGAGCATGTTGCCGAACCACAATGTCGCCGCACCGATGGCGAGGCTCGCGCCTGCGGCTAGCGGCGCTGAACGGCGCCACCAGGGTTCAATCCTCGGATCTTCCTGCTCCGGCAGCGGCGCGGAGGATTCGTTCTCAGACACCGGCGGCAGTGAGCTTCGCTCGTATGTCTTCGATGCGCTTGCGGTTCACGCCGAAATCGCTGTAGCCGAGACGCGACGCGGACCGCACGTGAATGAGCGGCTCGTTCGGCGGGAAGTAGAACTGGACGTCGTGCACGTAACCGATCAGCTTGCTGGTGAACTCCGCATAGAGATAGTCGGCCCGCTCTTCGACGATGCTGGTGCGCGGCGTACTCTCGATGACGGACTTGAGCGCCGCCATCGCCGGCTCGGACGTGCCGTTGTAGCGAAGCGGAGCGATCTGGTGATAGCCGCCGCTGGCCTGGCTGCTAACTGCGTTCGGTGAAGCCGGTACGGGTTTGAGCAGCCCGTTCCTGACGCCAAGGTCGTTCGGACGCTTGCCGCTGAATAGTCCCATGATCTGTCCTCGCTGCGCCTGTTCGGTCCGGCGAAAGAGTGGACATATTAGCGCGTCGCCCGGCAAAAGACTCCCGAAGATTACCGGTAGAGACACGCGGGTCCGCGGCCGGGCTTGCGGCGGATTCATGTATGCATTAACTTCGCACTGGCTCAAGTCCAATCCCGGGAGTGGCGGTCAATTCCATGCACGATCCAGAATTGCTGAAATCCTTTGCCCGTTCTTCCGTGCTGGTGCTGGGCTTGCTGGCCGCCGGCGCGATCGCCGTCACGCGCGACAAGACGGACGAGGCCGCGCTCTCCGCAGGCACCTTCACGGTCGAGCAATTCGACAAGGCGGCGTATTCCGAACCCGCGCCGGTGCTCAACGTCAAGCAGCGGCAGTTCTTCATGGTGGGCCGCAATGTCTTCCACCGACAGTGGGCGTCGATCAATTCACTCAACGGCGACTGGGGACTGGGACCGACATTCATCGCCGACCGCTGCAGCGCATGCCACGTCAACGCCGGGCGCGGCGGCCCGCCGGCTTCGCGCGACGAGCAAATGCTGTCCATGCTGGTGCGGCTGAGTCTTCCCGGCGAGGACAAGCACGGCGCGCCGCGGGCGCATCCGCACTATGGCGATCAGCTGCAGAATCGTTCGCTCGACGGCCGCAATGTCGATTTTGCATATGCGGGCTCGCCGGTCCCTCCGGAAGCGGATCTTTACATGGACTGGGAGGAACGCATCGTCAGGTTCCCGGATGGTGAGGTTGTCGAACTGCGAGTGCCAAAGTTGCGCATCGAGAATCTAAACTTCGGTCCGCTCGGTGCGGATGCCATGACGTCGGTTCGCATTGCGCAGCCGATCTTCGGCCTCGGTTTTCTGGAAGCGGTATCCGAACAGACCCTGGCCGACATTGTGCGCGAGCAGAAAGCGCTTGGATTCAACGGGCGCCCGAACCACGTCTGGGATGCCGCCAACAATCGCACGGCGCTCGGCCGCTTCGGCTGGAAGGCCAATCAGCCGTCGCTGAAACAGCAGGTCACGACGGCTGCGTTCGGCGACATGGGCCTTTCGTCGAGGCTGTTTCCGGATCAGAACTGTCCGCCAGTGCAGGAGATCTGCGCGCGTCACCTTCCGGGCAATGTTCCCGAGATTATCAATCACGAGATCGAGGCGCTGGAACTATGGTTGCAGGGCCTGGCCGTGCCGGCACGCCGCAGCATCAATGATCCAGAGGTGCGGCGGGGCGAGAAACTGTTCACCGAGGCGAAGTGCGCGGTGTGCCATGTGCCCGAGATGAAGACCGCGGCGACGTTTCCGCCCTTGCCGCAACTTGCGAATCAGACCTTCCGTGCTTACACCGACCTGCTGCTGCACGACATGGGCGAGGAACTCGCCGACGGCCGCCCGGACTTCAAGGCTGGCCCGCGCGACTGGCGCACCCCGCCGCTATGGGGGCTGGGTCTGTCGCAAACGGTGAACGGCAGCACCGCGATGCTGCACGACGGCCGCGCTCGCAATGTTGCCGAAGCGATTCTCTGGCACGGGGGCGAAGCGGAAGTTTCGCGCGAGTCCTATCGCAACATGAGCAAAGCGAATAGGGAGGCGCTGGTGAGGTTTGTGGAGGCGATCTAGACCCACCTCACCCCGGCCCACTCCCCCGTGGGCGGAGACGGAGAGTTAAATGAGGGGTGCCGTTGCCAATTAGGGAAGGTTTGAATCGACATGCCCGCGTAAGTGGACGTTGGTGCCGTAGATACGTGAACTCTTGTGAGGATTGCATTGATGAACGACACGAGCCCTGAAATCGCACTGATGGTCCGCGAAAGGTATGCGCGGATGCAGCCGGTCGAGAGATTCTTGATCGGCGTGAGCATGTTCGAAACTGCTCGCGCCATCGTGCTGGCATCCTTTCCCGTCGATCTTTCACCCGAGAAACTGCGGAGAAAACTGTGCGAGCGCTTGTACCCAGAATTGGCCGCAAGAGCCTACGGAGTCGATTAGCCGTACCGCAGATCTTGACTATAAAGTATAGGCCTGACCCTCTACGTGAGTGCGACCCTCTGCGTGAGTGAGGGCCGTACTTTTTCTCGCCGACGGCCGGACCAGCAGCGATCAGCAATCCTGCGAGCGGGGAAAGGATCGCGAATCGAACGATTATGTTCATTTCTCCTCGTCACGCCATCGACTCACCCCTCGCAGATTCAGGTAGCGGCGACCTCCCGCGCGATTTCGCCCCGTTCGATCGTGTAGGTTTGCTCGACGAAGCCGACCCGCTTCACGTCGGATTCCGCCACCAGGACGGATAACCCGGTCCGTTGCACCTCGCGGATGGTCGCTGCCAGCTTCTCGCCCATTCCGGGGGATAGGCCTTCGAAGGGCTCATCGAGCAGCAGCAACTTGGTAGCGCTCATCAACGCACGCGCGAGCGCGGCCATCTTCTGCTGCCCGCCGCTCAACTGCGCCGCCCGCCGACTGGCGAGAGCCGCGAGGTCGGGCATGAGCCCGTAGACGTACTCGAGGCGACGCGACGCGTTCGCAGCTCCGCCCGACCACGCCGGCAGCAGGAGATTATCGTCGACGGTGAGCCGACCGATGAGCCGCCGGTCCTCGGGCATATACCCGATGCCCAGCTGCGCGCGCCGGAACGCCGGGATCTGCGCGAGGTCGACGCCGTCCACACTGATTTTTCCACCCACCAGGGCAACAAGCCCCATCACGCTCCTGAGCGTGGTCGTCTTGCCCGCGCCGTTGCGGCCCACTAGCGCGACCAGGCCACCGCGTGGAACGACAAGCGAGACGCCCCGCAGCACGTCAGCGCCCTGGATGGCCACCCTGACATCCTCAAGATTCAACACGGAGTCAGACATGGCCCAGCACCGCTCTCCTCACCTCGGGATCGGCAAGCACGGCGGCTGGCTCGCCTTCGGCGATGACCAGTCCCTGGTCGAAAACAAATACGCGCTGGCTGTAACGGAGCACGACGTCCATGTCGTGCTCGACGAAGATGGTCGTGATCCCGCTGCCGCCGAGCACGCCGAGGAGCGTATCCATCACCTCGAACTTGTCCTCGGTGCTGACACCCGCTGTCGGTTCATCCATGAGGAGCAGGCGCGGCCGCAAGGCCACCGCCAGCGCGATGTCGAGCAACTTTCGGCTGCCTTCGGGCAACTCGCCAACGCGACGCTCGGCGTGCGGGTCGAGGCCGAACTGCGCCAATACCTGCAGACCCTCTTCGGTCCATCCCGAGCGCTTGAGCGGCGCCCACACTCCGATCCGCCCGGCACGGGCCGCAAGCGACAGGAGCACGGTTTCGAGCACCGTCATGCCGAGGTAGAGCTGCGGGATCTGAAAGGAGCGGGCCACGCCGAGCCGGGTGATGGCGCGCGGCGGCAGCGCCGTGGTGTCCCGGCCGGCGAGCAGGATGCGGCCGCGTTCTGGTTTCAAGTAGCCGGTGGCCAGGTTCAGGAACGTCGTCTTGCCGGAGCCGTTGGACCCGATGATGCCGACCACCTCGCCCTGCTCTACGCGCATATTGAGGTCTTCCGCGGCGCGGACACTCCCGAAGAACCGCGTCAGGCCGACGGTCTCGAGCAGCGCGCTCATCGACCGCCCCGCCGCAGCGCCAGCGCAGTCAGGCTCCAAACTCCGCCCGGCAGGAAGAAAATGATCAACAGGAGAACGATCCCCAGCGTCATCTGCCAGGTGTAAGGCGACACCGCGAACGCATAGTTGCGCACGAACTCGAACAGGATCGAGCCGACGACCGGCGCCAGCACGCTCCCGGTGCCGCCGAGAACGGCGACGAAGACGAACTCGCCCGACTGGGACCAGAACGCCAGGTCGGGCGTGATGTGTCCCACGGACAAGGCGATCAGACCGCCCGCGACTGCGGCAAGGCCGCCGGCGATGACATAAGACACGTAGACCGCGCGCCACACCGACACACCCATGTATTCCACGCGCACCTCGTTGTCCTTAATCGCGCGCAGTGTGTAGCCAGTCGGGGACACGAAGAACCGGTAGGTGAAGTAGACCAGCAGCGTCAACAAGACGACCGTCAGCTCGTACATCGCCAGCCGTAGCGACGAGCCGCTGAGTCGGAAGCCGGCGAGTGTCGGCTCTGCAATGCCGAGGCCGTCGGTGCCGCCGGTGATGGCGTACAACTTCAGCAAGATGCCGTACAGGACCATGGAGAAAGCGAGATTGAGCAGCGCGAAGTACACCGCGCGGTAGCGGGCGACGAGCAACCCGAGGAGCGCGCTGGTCGCGACTCCCGCGACGAGCGCCAGAGTGAGCAACACGAGGACCTCGCGCACGCCCAAGTATTTGACGGCCATCCCGGCCGCGTAGGCGCCGACAGCGTAGTAAAGAGCATGGCCGAAAGTGAGCAGCTTGCCGCGCAGCAGGAGCACGATGCCCAGCACGGCGAGCGCCTTTGCGCCCGCTACGGTGAGCAGGAACAGGACCCATCCGGACAACAGCAGCGGCACGCCCACGAGCAGGACGAGCGCGCCCAGCAGCAAAAGGATGGCAGTGCGGGCGCGCGCAGGCATGGGTCAGATCCTACGGACCTCGATCTCCCCGAAGAAGCCCTGGGGCCGGAACAGCAGCACCAGGGCCATGATCAGGTAGATCGCGAATAGGTCCAGCTCGGGGAAGAAGTACACCGCAGCCGAGCGGGCCAACCCCACGACGATGGACCCGAGGGCTGCTCCGCCGATGCTCCCCAGCCCGCCGATAGCGATGACGGCGAAGGACGTGACCAGCACTTCGGCGCCTACGCCGGGTGCGAGGGAAAACATGGGCGCGGTGAGCGCCCCACCCAGTGCGGCCAGCACGGCGCCCGCGGTGAACGCCAATGTATAAACGCGAGGCACGTTGATGCCCAGCGTCAAGCTGACCTCGCGGTCGGCGATCACCGAGGCGAGCACCTTGCCCAGCCGGGTGCGCGTGACGACAAGCCAGAGGAGGCCGCCCACGGCCAGCGCAATGGCCGTAAGCAGAAACGGATACCAAGCGTAGTTAATGCCACCCAGGCGGACCCGCCCGAGGTAGCTGTAAGGCATGTCGGCGAAGATCGGGTTGACGCCCCAGGTAAGCTTGACGACGTCCTCGAGGATTAGCGATATGGAGAAAGTGAGCAGGAGCTGGACCTCCTCGTCCCGCGAGTAGACGCGCCGCAGGAACACTCGCTCGATCAGGGGCCCGACCACGACCCCGACGATCACGGCGGCGACGAAAAGAAGCCCATACGCGAGCGCGGGCGTGGATCCCGTCGCTGCGTAGCGGAGCACCAGGGTTGCGCCCAGGTACGCCCCCAACGCATAGAGGTTCCCATGCGCCAGGTTGAGGACGCGCAGCACGCCGTACGTGAACGTAAGCCCCGCGGAAACGAGGAACAGCCACGAGGCGTATGTGAGCCCGTCCAGTGCGACAACAAGAAGAAGGCGCACTGGGGCCTTTCAGCGCGTAGCGGGTTTGCGGTCCGGGGCGCGCTACCCGACCGCTAGCATTGCGCGCCGGGGAAGCCGCGATCGATCCAGTCCAGGCTCTTCATCCCGTCCGGCGGGTTCACGCAGCGGGCCGGGAACATCCGGATCTCGGAGAACACGTTGACCCCCAGAGTGGGGTCGAACTTGAGTATGGCGTAACCCGCGGGTTCGATCGCCTGGTGGCCGCCGCCGATGGCCATGGCGATGCGACCACTGGGTGAATCGAACTCCAGTTGCTCTAACGCCGCCGCGACCTGTTCGGTGGTCGGCCAGCGCCCGGCCGTCTTGATGGCCTTCTCGTAGGCGGTTCGCAGCCCCTGCAGCGCCTGGACAAAATGGTAGGCACCATGGGCGATGTAGTCGTTCTTTGCGAGCCCGTACTTCTGCCGGTACAGCGCAATGAATTCCTTGCGCAGGGGGTTCTTCTCCATCTCGGGCGACACGATGCCATGCGGCCCGCGCGAACCGATCAGCATCCCCGGCGTGAGGTCCTTGATGTCCGCACCCGTGTTGTTGACGACGACCATGCTCTCTTCCAGAAGCCCCCTGGCCTTGGCCTGACCGGCAAAGGTCACCAGATCGCCGCCCCAGAAGCTGGTGAAGATGACGGTAGGCTTCTCCACCAGCAGCTTCGAGATCTCGGCCGAGTACTCCCCGGCGAACAGCTTGGGCCACAGCGCGTCGACCACCTGCACGTCGGGCTTGAGCTTGCGCATGCTGCGCTGGAACACCTCCCACGAGTCGCGGCCCCACGCGTAGTCCTGGTTCAGGCCGGCTATCGTCTTCACCTCAGGGTGAAGGCTCAGCACGTACCGAGCTGCGCCGACGCCGTCGATGACCGTGTGTGCGTGGGTGCGGAACACATAGGGGTGCTTGGCGTCCTCGAACACGCGGTCCGTCCCACAGTCGGACAGGACCGTGAGGACCTTCAGTTCGTCGGCAACAGGAGGCACGGCCAGGCAGTTTGCGCTGGAGATGTAGCCGATGACCGCGCTCACCTTCTCGTCGAGGGCCAGTCGCCGGAACTCGGTCACGACCTTGTCGGCTGGACCCGCCTCGTCGGTGAAGACGGGCACCACTTTCGCGCCGCCGATGCCGCCCTCGCGGTTGATCTTCTCTATCCAGAAGTCGGCGGCGTTGCGGGATGGGATGCCGAAGGGGCCGGAGGCCGGCCCCGACAGGAACGCGACTACAGCGATCTTGAGTTCTGCAGGTGCCCCCGCCACCGGCGCGGCCCGCGGGGCGCCCGTGAGAATGAAAAGACCGATCGCCGCGATTAGCGCGGAATGGATTCTCGAATGCCGGCTCATGGTGCCTCCTCCCGTGGAGCGACTGACCGATCGATATATGCCCTGGATCAATCTATCGGCTCGGCCCCTACGCGTCAAGCGAGCAGTCGTGCTGCATGACAACGCGACGGCGGCGCGCTTGCGTGCCGCATCGACTCACAAGACAGTTGGGGGCGGGACGGAGAGAAGTTAGGTAGGCTCCCCGTCCCGCTCTTGGCTACTGCTGCTTCAGCCTGAGCGTGGTGGCGATCTCCATGCCTTTCTGCTTGATCGCGTTGCCGGCTTCGATCGCCTTGTTCAAGTCGCCGGCGCTGGCGGCGTCCTTGGCTGCTGTGCACTTCCACTGCTGCATCATCGTTGGGGTGTTTGCTGTGGGCGAGGACGGGCAGATCCACTTCGCCGAGGTCCCCGCGCTGGTGCTTGAACGGGTCGGACCACGCTAAGCCCCTGTCGCTTCGGCATTCTCGTTCCTTGGAAAGGTGTTATTCGGCCTTAGAAGATCATTTTTGCTGTCAAAACGATGCGCACAACCGCGAATTGCGAGACATGGTCGGGCAGAAAACGCATTCCGGGGCATGACTAAGGCAGAAAAGGAGGCGCTGTTGAGGTTTGTCGAGGCGATTTAGATATCCTAGTCTCCGGAGGACGGTGGCAAAGACGTACGTATTACGGTACGATATCAATCCTCAAAAGGATTAGCGTCTATGGCCACCGTACTCACCGCATCTCAAGCCCGCGTCGCGCTGTATCGTCTGATCGACGAGGCGGCAGATAGCCACCAGCCGGTGCAGATCACCGGCAAGCGGAACAATGCCGTCCTGCTCAGCGAGGGCGACTGGCGGGCCATTCAGGAAACGCTCTATTTGCTTTCGGTCCCGGGAATGCGTGAGTCCATCCGCAAAGGTTTGGCGGAACCGGTCAAGAATCTTTCAAGGAAACCCGGCTGGTAAGGTTTTGCGTGCCTTGGAATAACTGAAGCCCGGCCCGTTCCGGATCAAGACTGACATCATGGCCTGGCAGGTTCTTTTCACCAAGCAGGCGCAGAAAGATGCCAGAAAGGTCGCGGCGGCGGGCTTGCGCGAAAAGGCCGAGGCGCTCCTGACGATCCTCGGCGAGAACCCGCTCAGGAATCCGCCCCCATACGAGAAACTGGTGGGTGACTTCGATGGGGCCTATTCGCGGCGAATCAACATCCAGCACCGTCTCGTTTACCAGATTCTCAAGAAAGAACGGATAGTGAAGGTCATCCGGATGTGGACGCATTACGAATGACATGGCGTACGATCTGCTGATCAGGAACGGCCTCGTAGTCGACGGCACTGGCACGCTGGGCCGGCATGCGGACGTGGCGGTCGCGGGCGGGAAGATCGTCGAGATCGGCCGCTTCAACGGTAGCGCCAGGGAAACCATCGACGCCTCGGACTGCGTCGTCGCGCCGGGATTCATCGATCCGCACACGCATTACGACGCGCAAATCTGCTGGGACGGCGCGGTCACGCCGTCGTCGTGGCACGGCGTCACCAGCGTGATGATGGGCAACTGCGGCGTGGGCATCGCGCCCTGCCGGCCCGAGTCGCGCGAAGTGGCAATGCGCGACCTCGTCAACGTCGAGGCCATTCCCTTCGAGGTGCTCGCGAAGGGAATCACCTGGGACTGGGAGACATTCCCCGAGTACATGGATGCCGCGGCGCGCCGCAAGCCATCCGTGAACCTCGCCTTCCTCGCGCCGCTGACGCCTTTTCGGCACTACGTCATGGGCGAAGCGTCGATGGAGCGGGCGGCAACAGCGGAGGAAACCGCGCAGATACGTGCACTGCTCGCCGATGCGATGGATGCCGGCGCCTTCGGATTTTCCAGCACGATCCTCAACCAGCATCTCGGCTTCGGCGGACGGCCGCTTGCGTGCCGCAACGCCAGCCACGCCGAACTTAAGGCCTACGCGAATGTGCTGAAGGAGAAAAACAAGGGCGCGATCGAAGTGGCGCTGACCCGGCAGATCGGCGTGCTCGAGGAAGAGCAATGCGAGATACTCGACTTCCTGCTCAACGAAAGCGGCCGACCCGTGACATTCATCGCGCTGTTCGACCGCGACGACATTCCGGAAGCCGTGCGCGACACCCTGAAGCGCGCCGCGCCGATGATCGCCAATGGCGCGCGCCCGCAGACCTCGCCGCTTCCGCTTACCCGCGAGATCGACATGCGCAGCCCGTTCTCGTTTGCGGCCTTTCCGTCGTGGAACCGCGTATTCGCGAACAAATCAAAAGAGGCGCAGAAGGCGGTCTACCGTGACCCGGCCTTCCGCAACCAGTTTCGCGAAGAGTTGAAGAATCCGCTGGCCTTCGGCAACTGGGAACGCATCACGCTGCACGAAGTCCGTTCACCGGAACTGAAGCGATTCGAGGGCATGACAGTGGCGGAGGTCGCCCGCGCCGAAGGCAAGGACGGCGTCGATGCGTTTCTCGACCTGACCCTCGCCGACGACCTAGAGCTCGAATTCACGATGACGTCGTACAACACCCGCGTCGACCGTATGGCCGAATTGCTGAACAACCCTGCGATCCTGATCGGCCTCGGTGACGGCGGCGCCCACGTGGACATGTTGTGCGACTCCGGCTATCCGACCTACCTGCTCGGAACCTGGGTGCGCGAACGCGAGGTTCTGTCGCTGCCCGAAGCCATTCGCCGGCTCACCTCCGACCCGGCGGACCTATTCGGCATCCGCGACCGCGGACGCCTTTTGCCGGGGCTGGCTGCCGACATCGCTATCTTCGATCCGCAGACGGTAGGCTCCTCGAACCGCGGCGAGCGGCGGTATGATCTTCCGGGTGGTGGCAAACGAATGGTGATGCCTTCGCGCGGGGTCCGGTACACGATCGTCAATGGCGTCACGACATACGCCGATGGAGAGCTTGTCGGCGCCTCGGCCGGGAAGGTCCTGCGGTCCTGATCGGGGTTTCTCTGGAAAGTACCGCGGCCGGGTGGCAAGGACGGGACGGCTTCAGGGACAGCGTGTTCGTCGATGCCAAGATGACCACCGCTTTGCTCGATCGTCTCACCCGCCATTGCCATATCGTGGAAACGGGAAACGAATCCTGGCGCTTCAGCCACAGCTCGATGCAGCAGGATCAGAAGCGCAAACCCAACACCAAAACAAAAGGAGCGAAACCAACCCAGACGACTGACTTATCCACAGTGCAGTAGTCGCGTCATGCGACAATAGGGCGGGTCAAATTTGAATGAAAAATCCGGGTCAGTTCTAGACGGAAATCAACAGCGACGTCGCGACATGCGCCTTGACAACGTCCCAGATGAAGAGACCGTGCTTTTAGATCTGGCTGCCGTCATAGAGCCGGCATTCGAAGTTCGCGTAGCGCTCGCCCACCGAGCGGCGCATCGAGTTCGCTACACCTTAACGCAAAGGCGAACTAAAGGGGACAGATTTATTCTTCAGACGAAGAACCTGATCTAATGTCGAAAATAGAGCTGTCCCCTTTAGTTGCTATTGGCAGATCAATGCATTGAGCGGGTCCGACTTGAATCAGCTGTGATCAACCTCAACACGCAAAGCCTTGCTGACACAACCCTATGGGCAACTTGCAGGATTTGCAGTCTCTCGGCCTCACCTTGCCCAGTCCGGCTTATATTTTTGGCGCCGTCGTTTTCGGCATAATTGGCTTCGCAGCCTATCGGTACGGCAAGAAAGCTCAGCGTAGTACGACCAAGTGGCTCGGCGTCGCGCTGATGCTCTACCCGTATGCTATCTCACAGACCTGGTTGCTGTACGTTGCCGGCGCGGCTCTGTGCGCAGGGCTGTTTTTTGATCGAGGCCGAGCGACCAAGGTCGATTGATGTCGGTTGGAAATCGATTTTTCGCCGATGATTCCAAATCGGCCCAAAGCCATGCAATGGGATCCGCTTTACTTCCGGAGCAGATTATTTTTTCGTGGCAGCAACCCACGCAGTGCAGTAGCCATTGGGAGAAATTTCCGTATCACCGGGATATATCTTGCAGCCACCCAATGCCTTGGCCGTCTTTCCCGGGACAAATTGAACACAGCCGCGACAGGCCTTGTCGCCCTCAGGCTTGTTCTGATACTTGAAAGCGGCACGCATCGCCGCGTTGGTCGCAGCGTATGTCCTGCCAATGAGAGCCATGAGCGGAATCATGGCGAGGGCCGCCCCCCCCAACTTGAGCATTCGACGGCGTGCCGATTTGATGTTGTCTTTCATTTACCTTCTCCTTCAGATTGGATTGACCCTATCAAGGGTCGAATCACGCTATGTGTCGGGTCTGATGCCAAAGCCACATAACGTTCAACGCTGCAAAATCGATGACGCAATGCCGATCTGGCGATTCGCTTATCGGGTCGGACCACGCCAAGTTTCTGATTGCGCACTACGAGAACTAAAATTAGAGCGTAATTTTGCCGTTAGAGCCACGTTTTCGCTTCGGAAGAACACCGTCCAAGCATTCCCGGGAGGGGCGGTTCTGTAAAAAAAGAGCGCTAGAATGTGCCACGCACAAAAGCGCCCTGGGAGGTGAAACATGCACGATCTCGTGATTGAGAACGCCCGGGTCATCGATGGCCTGGGTGGCCGCGCGATCGAAGGCGGGGTCGCCATCAAGGGCGGGCGCATCGTGGCCGTCGGAAAAAATCTCGGCTCGGCCCAGACGCGCGTAGACGCGGACGGACAGGTGGTGGCACCGGGCATCGTCGATCTGCATACGCACTTCGACGCGCAGCTCACCTGGGACAGCTTCGCCACGCCATCGCCGAGTAACGGCGTTACCACGGTTGTCATTGGTAACTGCGGCTTCACCATCGCGCCCTGCAAGCCGGAGCATCGAGACCTGACCATGCGCAATCTCGAACAGGTGGAAGGCATGCCGTTGGAAGCGATGCGTACGGGCATCGACTGGGGCTTTGAATCCTACCCGCAGTACCTCGATTTGCTGGAGCGCAAGGGTTCGGTGCCCAATGTGGCCTCGTTCTGCGGCCACTCCTCGGTCCGCGTGAATGTGATGGGCGAGGACGCCATGAAGCGCAAGGCCACCGGTGCCGAGGTCGCGCAGATGAAACGAATTGTTCGCGAGGCGATGGACGCAGGCGCGATCGGGTTTTCGACCTCCACGCTCGAGCAACACAATGGGGAAGGCGGCGTCCCAATGCCTTCGCGCTTCGCCGGCGAACACGAATTGCTGGAACTCACCGGCGCGCTCGGCGAGGCTGGCAAGGGTGTGTTCATGCTCACGAAAGGAATGACCACCACGGTAGCCTGGCTCGAAGATGTCGCGGCACGCAACGGCCGTCCCGTGATGATCGCCGCGATGTTCACTGATCCCAACGACCCCGAACGCGTCATGCGCGAGTTCGGCGAAATGCAAACTGCGCGCGGTCGCGGGCGGGAACTGTGGGGCCAGGTGGGGTGTTATCCGCTCGCCATGGAATTCACCCTGTCTTTGCCCTACCCGCTGCATGCGATGCTCGCCTGGCGCCCGGCCATGGAAGCCCTGGGTACGGATCGTTACCTGCAGTTGTTCACGGATCAATCGTTCCGCGAGGCCGTCAAGTCGGAAGCGCGTACCAGGGGAGTGCCCGTGCGCTTTTCCTATCACTCCTTCGAACAGATGCGTGTGCACGACACGTCGAATCCGAAGTTCAGATCGCTCATTGGCAGCCTGGTCGCGAACCTTGCAAGCGCGGCGGGCAAGGATCCCTTCGACTGGGTATTCGATCACGCGCTCGAAGGCGGAATGCAGACCCTGTTCGACTGCAAGCTGTTCAATGTCGACGAGGAGAAAGTCCGCGATCTGCTGGTCCACCCCTGTGCGGCCCTTGGCCTCGGCGATGCGGGCGCGCATCTGTCCTTCCTGTGCGACGCAGGCTTCGGATTGCATTTATTCGGCCATTGGGTCCGTGAGCGAGGCGATCTGACCCTGGAGCAGGCAGTGCAGATGGTGACAAGCCGTCTTGCCGATGCCTATCGCATTCCGGATCGAGGTCGCCTCGTGCCGGGCGCCCACGCGGATGTCATCCTGTTCGACCCGCTAACCGTCGGCCGCGGCGAGAAACGCCATGTTACGGACTTGCCCGCGGGTGCGAGCCGGGTGGATATTCCGCCGCTCGGTCTGAAAGGGGTCTGGGTAAACGGGCAACGCGTTGTCGATGAGGCGGGTCCGCTCACGAACTGCGGCAATCCCGGAGTACTGATTCGAAACTTCCCGGCGTAACGATCTGCGGCGGGCCGTCGGCTTGCGGGGAAACGGGAAACCCGGGACAGCTCAACCTGACACCGCTATTTGGACACTGCTATTTGCCGCTGTTTGCTCGCGCGTGGTGCCGGAAGAACACGGGTTGCAGGCAACCAAGCCAACGCCCCGCATTCCGTCTGAACAGATTTTGCGCCCCGTTGTCTATTTTCGGGATTCAATTCATTGCATCCACCATGGTGCGCGAGGACGTATATTTTCCGAGAACGTGCTTCTATGTCCCGATCGCTGTCGAAGTGCCCGGTTGTAAGGTGCTGACGCATCGATAGGCCAAAGATGTAGTCGATACAGCATTTATAAGGACGGAAAATGAATAGACGCCAATTACTTGCGAGCATTCCCGGCCTCCTTGTCGGACTGCCGGCTCTGGCGAAGGAAAGCCGTGTATATCCTCTCACGAAACCCAAATCCGAATGGAAAACACTGCTTCCCGCCATGAGTTACAGCGTTCTTTTCGAAGAACACACCGAGCGCGCGGGGACCAGCCCGTTGAATACGGAGAAGCGTGCAGGCACTTATGTTTGCGCCGCGTGCTACCTGTCGCTTTTCAGCAGCGAGACGAAGTTTGACAGTGGCACGGGGTGGCCGAGTTTCTTTGATTCTCTGCCGGGCGCGCTCGGCACAAAAAAGGATACGAGGCTCATTTGGCCACGCACCGAATATCACTGCGCGCGCTGTGGCGGGCACCAAGGCCATGTCTTCGACGATGGTCCCAAACCCACCGGGCTGCGCTACTGCAACAACGGCGCGGCGCTGCGCTTCGTTCCGAAGGAAGAAAAACTTCCGGAATTGCGAACTTGAACGGGGAAGGAAATCGGGATCAGGCCTGTATAAATGCATTAACGTCCGCGTTCCACTTCTTATTCATTTATCTCGCTAAAGGCTCTCCGTCTCACGGCATCAAAGATTCTGTGCCTTGAATTGGCTGCGTACTGATCCTGATCCTGATCCGGGTCGGACCACGGCAACACATTGATTCAATACGAACAGCGCTCGAAAAAGCGCTGCTTCTAGCCCTTAGAGACGCGTTTTTGACGGACAAATCGACGCGTTAAGGAACGCAGCTCTTAGTGGGCGGCGCCAGGTCGGTCGTTCCGGTTCCCGGTGCGAATTGGCGGCTGGGCAAGCCGAGTGCGTTCGGAAACGGGTCGGCTTGGCTAATTGGCTATTGATTGTGCGGAGGTTCACTGGCCGTCGATCAACTCTGGGTGGGCAGAGCCCAGCGTAGCCGTCTCGAAATGGTCTTTCGGAGATGCGCCGCGAGCTTGCCGGCAGGATCGATGCCAAGACCGGATGCGACGTCTGGCAGTGCTTGGAGCATTCGATCTCCGAGTTCACGGAAACGCTTGCCCAGGAGCGAAGGATTGATGCCGGTGTCGGCGGCAAACTGTTCCCAGTTCTTCTTCCGCACCCATTCCGGTCGGTCCTCGCCGCCGATGGTCATTGCCATCCTGTTTGTCAAGCCGGGATAGAAATCCGTGCACAGAATGTCGTACCAGGGCGCAAGACAGAATTTGTCCTCGCCCGCCGGCATCATGGCCAGGTTCTTTGCGTGCGCATCGGCATTGGCAACGAGGTAGTTGTAGATGACCCAGTCGACCGCGGTCAGCACATCCCGGGACGGCACGCTGGAGTATCTGCGGATCAATCCGAAGATATTCGCGAGCGACGGTCCTCCGTCCTTCTCGTACTTGAGGTCGGGCAGCGCACCTGCGAGTTGGCAGAAATCGAGCTGGTGAAGACGGCGTAGGTCGCCCTGATGGAGGGGAGCACGGTCGAAGCGCTCCACGAGCAGGATACGTTCCCCGCAGGCCTCGAAGACCTCGCCGTTCACGGCGCTCAGCCTGCATCTAGAGGCCAGCGCCAGGCAGAGCGCCTCGTTGTTGACGGATTCCGGGTAGTTCCGCTCTGGCTGGATAGCCGGTTTCAGAACGTGGGACGAGGCGGCGGTGCCTACAGGAAGCATCAGTACGCCGCCGGTTGTTTTGAGCAGTCCTTGAGCAGCTTTTTTACTGCAGAAACGTATACCGCGATCTTGTTCTGGGCTCCGGCGAGGGAGAGCCTGAGCTTTTCGTGGCGGCTGACGATGGGAACGTTGTCGCGCACGGCCAGCAGATCGGCGCAAAGGGCTTTACCGGTATACGGCTCGTAACGCCATGCCGTCGCGGGGGCTTCGCCTTCGGGGAGAATCGAGAACGCACCGGCTACCTCGGCCCCGAACTCGCGCACCAGGGAGAAGACATCATTCTTCGGCAGTCTGCGCAGCTTCGACAACGCCGAAAGCAGCGGCCCCTCGGGCAGGAGGTTGGAAAAGAAGGATAACGGCTCTTCCCCGACGGCCTCGGCGTCGGTCAGTGGGAGTCTGGGAGAGAGTGGGTAGGCATCGGGGCTGGTGATCCATTGCGAGTCGTAGCGCAGCACGAGATTCCGGTCGCGCGAATCAAGCTGGCCGACTCTGCGGCCCTCGTACCAGATGATGAGCATGTGTTCGCGGTCAGCCGGCCTGGGCGACCGTCAGGGTGAGCCCAAGCCCGGATAGCACCCGCTGCACATACTCGATGGCGACACCGGGTCGCGCGTTCTCGATGGCGATGATCGTAGTGCGGGCTACGCCGCAGGTCAGGGCAAGCTCTGCTTGAGACAGCCCGGCGGCGACGCGCGCTTCGCGCACCCGGCCCGCGATTGCAGCCAGAATCGGGCTTGCACCCTGCCTTGCATGGCTTCGGGGTTTGGCAACAAGATTTGACATGGGTCCTCAGAAATCTGCTTTCGCAGACTTTACCTGGTAGCACCCAATCTCGTCAATGGAAGTCCCGTATTTCAGACTTAATTGGCCAAAGCGTTCCTGACTTATATAAAGTCTGTTATTATGGACTTATGACAAAAGTCTGGCTGCGACGATGAGGCGCCAAGGCGGCTAATGGGTGACCCTTGGTGTTTGCTAAGAGCCGAACCAGAACAGGGCGGCCACATTCGTCACTCGGACAAGATCAGCCGACGAAATTTTACGTTTTCACACGGCCTCGACTCGTTCCGGCCATTTGCCTTTCCCGAAACCGGACCTTCAACGACTGCGTTCAGCAGCAGCCGAGCCGACGAAACAAGCGACCGCTTGTCGTAATATGGATGAACAGCGACCCATCGTAGTGATCAACCAAGATCAGGCCAGTTTGCTCAAGTTTTTGCAGCTAGTCTCCTCGTTCTGTTCGGCCCCTCATGCCGCCCACCTCCATTTTCTCGGCCCTGATCGGCAGGCTCAAGTGGAACGTCGAGCCCTTGCCGAGGACCGAGTCTACCCAGATGCGCCCGCCGTGCAGCTCCACGATACGCTTGGCGATCGCCAGCCCCAGCCCTGTGCCGATCTTGCTCTTGGTGACAGAGGTATCACTTTGATGGAACTCCTCGAATATTTTCTCGTGATCTTCCTGCCTGATGCCAGGCCCGGTGTCGGCTACGGCTGCCAGAAACATACCATCGGACGTGCTGATGCGCACTGCGACCTCACCCTTTTCGGTGAACTTGATCGCATTGCCCACCAGGTTCAGTAGAACCTGTGTAATGCGGCGCTCATCGCCTTGACCAACCGGTAGGTCGGGCGCCACGTCGGCCGTCAGCCGCAGCTGCTTCTCGGCGGCCAGAGACCCTACCGCGCTGACCACGGCATCGACCACGTCGGCGAAGGAGTAGTCGCTCAGCCCCAGTGTGAGTTGTCCTGCTTCGATCTTCGAGAGGTCGAGCACATCGTTAATCAGCCCGAGCAGATGCCGCCCGCTCTTCTGCACGCGCTGGAGCACTTCGAGGATTTTCTCCGGCACCGGGCCGTAAATCTGGTCGGCGATCAGTTCGGTATAGCCGAGGATGGCGTTGAGAGGCGTGCGCAATTCGTGGCTCATGTTGGCGAGGAACTGCGATTTGTGCTGGCTCGCGATC
>JBOIFZ010000250.1:0-3521 GCA_050741735.1 Burkholderiales bacterium | reverse complement strand
CCCGGCGACCTGATATTCACCGGCACGCCGGCTGGAGTCGGCGCGGTAAAACGCGGCGATCAGCTGGTCGGCGGCGTGGAAGGCCTGGGCGAGCTGGTCGTCACGGTGGTTTGAGCCTTCCTGGCGGACCATAGCAAGAACATGAACGCGGTCGCGCAAAAGACATGGCTGGAAGTTGCACTCAACGGGCCCTGGACCCGAGGCCGCCAGCCTGGTATTCCCGTCACGGTGAAGGACATCGTCGAGCAGGGCATCGCCTGCGTGAAGGCCGGTGCCGCGATCGTGCACCTGCATGCTTACGACGAGGCGAGCGGGCGGCAGACCGAGGATCCGGATGTGTACGCGCGCATCATCGAAGGCATCCGCACCAGGGTGGACGCGATCGTCTATCCGACCATCCCGACCACCGGGCTCAAAGGCCAGGCCGGCGAACAGACGCCGCAGCAGCGCTTTGCCCACGTCGAGGAACTCGCCCGCCGCAGGCTGATCGAGTGGGCCGCGGTGGACCCGGGATCGGCCAACGTCGCGCATTACGACGAGGTGCGCGAAGACCAGACCGGTTTCGTTTACATCAATTCCGAGGAGCACATCCGCCATGGGCTGAATCTGGCTATGCGCTACGGCTTTCATCCGGCCTACGCGATTTACGAACCCGGATTTCTGCGCCTCGGCGCGACGCTGCACTGGCGGAGCAGTTGCCCGCGCCCGATTTACCGTTTCATGTTTTCGCGCGGCTTCACCTTCGGCTTCCCGCCCGAGGATTACGGCGTCACGGCTTACCTCAATCTGCTCGACCAGGTGGCGCCGGGCGCAAACTGGATGATCTCGGGGCTGGACGTGGACGTGCTCCCGTTGATTCCGCGCGCGTTGATGGAAGGCGGGCACGTTCGCGTGGGCCTGGAAGACGCGCCGTTCGGCTCGGACAAGAGCAACCTGGAGTGGGTGGAAGAAGCCGCGCAACGCATCCGCGACGCCGGCGGGGAACTGGCGTCGGCGATGGATGTGCGCGCCGCGCTGGCCCCCGAAGACCAGGAAACACCGTAGGGAACAATCTGCGCGACCCTCCATAATCTCGCCCTCTGAATCGACAGAACCACAAGGAACGTATGAGCACCAGGATCGGCATCACCATGGGCGACCCGTCGGGTATCGGACCGGAAATCATCGTCAAGACGCTGGCCGAGATGGATCCGCAGACGCGCGCGGCTTCCGCCGTGGTGGGCAACAAGGATATCCTCCGGCGCGCCGACAAGCTGCTCGGCACCGGACTCACGTTTGTCAACGGCCTGGACGCGAAAAGCGGGGAGGTGCCGGTTGTCAACGTGCCGACGAAAGACCAGGACAAGATTCGCGACGGCCAAGTCGGCGCGGCCGGCGGCGAGGCGGCCTACCGCTACGTCGAAGCCGCAGTCAAACTGGCGCTGGACGGCAAGATCGCCGTGATCGTGACCGCGCCGCTCAATAAAGCGGCTATGCATGCGGCGGGTCATCACTTCGACGGACACACCGAACTGCTCGCGCACCTAACCGGCGCGAAATCCTCGTTCATGCTGCTCGCCGGGGACCAGTTGAACGCCGTCCACGTCACCACCCACACTTCGCTCCGGAATGCGGCGGAAAAGCCGACCATCGAGCGCGTGTTCGCGACTATCCGCGCCGGGCATCAGCATTTTCGCGAACTCGGCATCGCCAATCCGCGCATCGCGGTGGCCGGGCTGAACCCGCACTGCGGCGAGGGCGGCATTTTCGGCCGCGAGGAGATCGACCGCATTCAGCCAGCCGTCGAAGCGGCAAGAAAGGCAGGCATCGACGTCAAGGGGCCGATCTCGGGGGACACTGTGTTCTACCGCGCGCTCAAAGGCGAATTCGACCTGGTGGTGGCGCAGTACCACGACCAGGGGCATATCCCTACCAAGCTGATTGCTTTCGACACCACGGTGAACGTGAGTCTTGGCCTGCCGATCCGCCGCACCTCGGTGGACCATGGCACTGCGCACGACATCGCGTGGACCGGCAAGGCGAGCAACGTCAACATGAAAGCCGCCATCGCCTACGCGCGCAAGATGGCCGACCGCGTCGTTGCGTAGTCCGAAGCGGCAAGAAAACCCAATTCCACTTCTGACCACCAAGGCACCAGGACACAAAGAAATGCAGTTGTCCTGTTTAACTTGGTGCCTTTGTGTCTTGGTGGTTAATGATGTCGATTAATTGTGGTGGGACTTGGATGGCCGAAAGACCGCGGGTACTGATCGTTGCCGACGACCTGACCGGAGCGATGGACAGCGCCGGGCCTTTCGCAGAGATCGGCGTCGAAACCTGGGTCGTGGCGGCACCGATGCAATGCGATCCGGCGACGATCGCCCGGGCACGCGTGGTCTCGGTCAATACCGACAGCCGTCATCTGCCGGCGGCCCAGGCAGCATCCCGGGTGCGCGATATCGTGCGTCGCCTCGGTCCCGAGGCTTTCGACGTCGTAGTAAAAAAAATCGATTCCACGCTGCGCGGCAACGTGGTGGCCGAGACCCTGGCACTGCTGGAGACCAGTGGCCGCCGCGGGGCGGTCATCGCACCGGCGTTTCCGGCGCAGGGGCGCACAATGAAAAGCGGCGTGGTCCACGTAAACGGCGTGCCGCTGGCACAGACCGCTTTTGCCAGCGACGCGCTGTCGCCGCCGCCGCTTGCGCCGCTGCAGCAGGTCTTTGCCGAAGCCGAGCCGGGGCTGGACGTAGCGATTGCCGGAGCCGCGGATGATTTCAGCAGCGGATCGAATATCCGGATCTGGATTGTGGACGGTGCCACCGACGCAGACCTGGCGGCCACGGTAAGCGCGGTTCATCACCAACTCGGCGATCTGCTGCTGGCGGGTTCCGCGGGAATCACCAAACCGCTGGCCCGCGCCTGTTTCGGCGGAACGGCATCGCAGGCGGTCCCGGAGAAACTTACCGGCACCATCGTCTTCGCGGTCGGTTCGCGTGCATTACAAAGCGCCGAGCAGGTCGACTCGCTGATGCAGGAACCGGGTACGCGGATGCTGCGCGCACCCAATGGACGGCTTGCGCAAAAGGAATTTCCCGTTGCGCGCAATCTGGTCCTGAAGGCTACCGCAGACGATGCAGGCCGGGAGGGCGACGCGGAACAGGTAGCGGCCGACATGGCAAGGAATGCAATCGATGCTGCCCGCCGCACGCATGCGCAGGCACTGGTCGCCACCGGCGGCGACACCGCGATCGCAATCCTCACGGTAACCGGGAATCCGGCCCTGCAGGTACTCGGTGATCTGATGCCGGGAATTCCGTATGCGCGCATCCACGTGGACGGCGCGCCGCTCTGGCTGGTGACCAAAGCCGGCGGATTCGGCGGGCGCGACACGTTTCGCCAGATCGTGCGCCGGCTACGCGCTGAAGTTGCCACAGAGGATTCTTTCTCTGTGGCTAAAAATTGATTTCTGGATGGCTAACGAAGCGATCAAGAGTTTTCTGAATCCGGCGAGCATCGCGGTGGTAGGCGCGGGCGAGCGGCCG
>JBOIFZ010000249.1:0-7918 GCA_050741735.1 Burkholderiales bacterium | reverse complement strand
TTTCTGAAGCTGCGGGAAGGCGGGGTGCCGGCTTCGGTGAAGGAGTACCTGACCCTGATGGAGGCGCTCGCCAGGCACGTCGCGTCCGGCAGCCTCGACGAGTTCTACTATCTCGCGCGTACCTGCCTGGTGAAGGACGAGTCGAACTACGACAAGTTCGACCGCGTCTTCGGCGCCTACTTCAAGGGTATCACTGCGGCGCCGCAGGGATTGCCGGCGCAAATACCCGAGCAATGGCTGCGCCGGCAGGCGGAATTGCTGCTCTCCGAGGAAGAAAAAAAGCTGATCGCGTCGCTCGGCGGCTGGGAGAAGCTGATGGAGACGCTGAAAAAGCGTCTCGAGGAGCAGAAAGGCCGCCACCAGGGCGGCTCGAGGTGGATCGGTACCGGCGGCACCTCGCCGTTCGGCGCCTATGGCTACAACCCGGAGGCCATCCGCATTGGGCAGGAAGAGGCGCGCAACCGCCGCGCGGTGAAGGTCTGGGACCAGCGCGAGTACCGCAATCTCGACGATTCGGTCGAACTGGGCACGCGCAACATCAAGGTCGCGCTCAAGCGCCTGCGCAAATTCGCCCGCGAGGGCGCCGCCGAGGAACTGGATCTGGACGACACTATCCGCTCGACCGCGAAGAACGCCGGCTGGCTCGATATCAAGATGGTGCCGGAACGGCACAACTCGGTGAAGGTGCTGCTGTTCCTGGACGTGGGCGGCTCGATGGAGGACTACGTCAGGGTGTGCGAGGAACTGTTCTCGGCCGCACGCGCCGAATTCAAGCACCTCGAGTACTTCTACTTCCACAACTTCCTCTATGAGTCGGTGTGGCGCAACAATCGCAGGCGCAACAGCGAACGCACGCCGACTTTCGACGTGCTGCACAAGTACGCCCACGACTACAAGCTGATTTTCGTGAGCGATGCAACCATGAGTCCGTACGAGATCGCCTACCCGGGCGGCAGCATCGAGCACAACAACGAGGAAGCGGGGGCGGTGTGGCTGAAGCGCATGCTGCACGTCTACCACCATGCGGTGTGGCTCAACCCCACCTCGGAAGAGCGCTGGGGCTACTACGAATCGATCGGCATGGTCCGGCAGCTGATGGCCGAGCGGATGTTCCCGCTTACGCTCGACGGGCTCGACCGCGCGATGCGCGCGCTTGCTCGCTAGAGGCAGCCTTGCGGACTTTCTTCATTGTTGTGGTGACGTGGTGTCAAGGTTTTTTCCGGCGGTCATCTGCAATCGGTGGCGTTACCTTGAGCACTTCGTCCACCGTCGTCACGCCGGCCGCTACTTTCAGTGCGCCGGCAATGCGCAGCGGTTTCATGCCGTCGCGGGACGCCTGCTCGCGTATCAGCGCAGCATCGGTTTCAGCCGTGATGAGCGGCCGCTGTCCCGCTGTCATAAGCAGGATTTCGTAGATGCCAATCCGGCCCGCGTAACCCGTCATCCGGCACTCGAGGCAGCCCTTGGCGTTGTAAACCTGCTTCGGCTTTTCAGATTGCCACGGCGCGATCAGCATGTTCCAGGTGCTGTCGTCGATCGTGCCGGCTTCGCGGCAGAAAGGACAGAGCGTGCGCACCAGCCGTTGCGCCATCACCGCCAGGATGGTGGTGTGAAGCAGGTAAGGCGGCACGCCGATGTCGAGCAGCCGGGTAAGCGCGGAGGGCGCGTCGTTGGTGTGCAGCGTGGAAAACACCAGATGGCCGGTGAGCGCGGCCTGGATCGCCATTTCCGCGGTTTCCTTGTCGCGGATCTCGCCGACCATGATGATGTCGGGGTCCTGGCGCATGAGCGTGCGCACCCCGGTGGCAAATTCGAGTCCGATGCCGTGCTGTACCTGCATCTGGTTGAACTGCGGCTCGACCATCTCGATCGGGTCTTCGATGGTGCAGACGTTGACCTCCGGCGTGGCAACCTGCTTTAGCGTCGAGTACAGCGTGGTGGTCTTGCCGGAGCCGGTCGGCCCGGTCACCAGCACGATACCGTGAGGACGCGACGTGACCTGGCTCCAGCGCTCGCGATCCTCGTCGGAGAAGCCCAGATCCTTGAAGCTCTTCACCAGTACGTCCGGGTTGAAGATCCGCATCACCAGCTTCTCGCCGAAGGCGGTGGGCATGGTGGACAGGCGCAGCTCGAGCTCTTCGCCATCCGCCGTGCGCGTCTTGATGCGGCCGTCCTGTGGCCGGCGCTTTTCCACCACATCCATCCGCCCGATGATCTTGATGCGGCTGGTCATCGCGGCGACGATGGGCGTGGGGATCTGATACACCTGATGCAGTACGCCGTCGATGCGGAAGCGAACGTTAGCCAGATCGCGGCGCGGCTCGACGTGGATATCGCTGGCGCGTTGATCAAAGGCATACTGCAGCAGCCAGTCGACCAGGCGCACGATATGCTGATCATTGGCATCGAGCTTGCCGCTCGTGCCCAGCTGTACCAGCTGCTCGAAGTTGGTGATGTCCGAAAGCGATGTGCCGTGCTGCTGGCTTGCGCCTTTTACCGACCGCGCCAGGTTGTAGAACTCGACGAGGTAGCTGTTGATGTCGACCGGATTGGCCAGCACACGCTTGATCTCCAGCCGCAGGATGCGGCCGAGCTCGGTTTCCCATTCCTGTACATACGGCTCGCAGGTGGCGATGACCGCTTCGGTCGAAGTGACGCCGACCGGAAGGATGCGGAAGCGGCTGGCATAGGCATTCGACATCACCTTCGTGACCGCGGCGAAGTCGATCTTGAACGGATCGATGTGCAGGTAGGGCAGCCCCACCTTTTCGGCCAGCCACTCGGTGAGCACTTCCAGATTCAGCAGTTTCTTGGGGTTGCGCGGGTCCTTCCACTTCTGGTCGGCGAGGATCACCAGCGGGTGAACGTCGCCGCCACGGAAGTTGCGACGCAGCGCCAGCAGTTTGTCGGCCATGTCCTGCGTCACCAGTTTGTCGGCGAGCAGTTGGGCAAGCAATTGCTCGAGAGACAGCCTCTTGTCGGTCTGTTGCCGGGGCTGGTCGTCTTTGTGCAGGGTCGAGGTCGGCCTCATGCCGTTTCTATCGCAGTGGACGTGGGCAGTTGGGGGGAGACAATGTTGCCTCCACGGGCGAGGTTATCGCGCTTGCGTTGCACTCTCAAACCGCCTGTCTGTGGCCTCCAATACAGGCCGGGCCGTCGAGCCGAAGTGCCGCTCGGGGAGCGAGTCCGGGAATGCAGCCGTACCGCAATGGTGCCCCTTTTTTTCGCCAGATGCACCATACAGGTTCCAAAAAGGCCTTGTCGGCGCGTGATCGCGGCTTTAAAGTCGTTATCGTACAGACAGTTGATCTGTGGGAATGAGGGTTGCTCGAACTGGTACGATTTCACCTACAAGAATACGGGAGGAAAGCATGGAAGCCCTGAAAATCAGCAGTGACGCACTGTTCATTCTTCTTGGCGCGGTGTTGGTGCTGGCGATGCACGCCGGGTTCGCGTTTCTGGAAGTCGGCACCGTGCGCAAGAAAAACCAGGTGAATGCGCTGGTGAAGATCCTGGCGGATTTCTCCGTGTCGACGGTGGCGTATTTCTTCATCGGCTATTCGCTCGCCTATGGCGTTGACTTCTTCGCAACGGCGGACAAGCTCGCGGCCGACAGCGGGTATCAACTGGTCAAGTTCTTTTTCCTGCTGACTTTCGCCGCCGCCGTCCCGGCAATCGTCTCCGGGGGCATCGCCGAACGCGCCAAGTTCAACTCGCAACTGGCGGCGACTTTCCTTCTGGTCGGATTCATCTATCCCTTCTTCGAAGGCATCTCCTGGAACGGCAACTACGGCGTGCAGGCGTGGCTGGAGGCCACCTTCGACGCGCCGTTTCATGACTTTGCCGGTTCGATCGTGGTGCATGCCGTAGGCGGCTGGGTCGGACTGGTCGCGGTCGTCCTGCTCGGCGCCCGCCGCGGCCGCTACAGCCGCGAAGGCGGCATCTTCGCGCATCCGCCATCGAGCATCCCGTTTCTCGCACTCGGTGCCTGGGTGCTCACGGTGGGTTGGTTCGGATTCAACGTCATGTCTGCACAGACCATCGACAAGATCAGCGGCCTCGTTGCGGTGAATTCGCTGATGGCAATGGCCGGCGGCACCATCGGCGCGCTGTTTGCCGGACGCAACGACCCGGGTTTCGTTCACAACGGCCCGCTTGCCGGCCTGGTGGCAATTTGTGCCGGCTCGGATCTGATGCATCCGATCGGGGCGCTGGCGACCGGCGCGGTGGCCGGCGTGCTGTTCGTGGTGATGTTCACCGTGACGCAGAACCGCTGGAAGATCGACGACGTGCTGGGCGTCTGGCCGCTGCACGGCCTGTGCGGCGCCTGGGGCGGCATCGCGGCCGGCATCTTCGGGCTGCACGCATTCGGCGGACTGGGCGGGGTGAGCTTCATGTCGCAATTGATCGGCAGCCTGCTTGGAATCGGCGTGGCGGTGGCCGGGGCGTTGATTGTCTATGGCGGCCTCAAGGCCGCAATGGGAATCCGTCTCGGCGCGGAGGAAGAGTTCATCGGATCCGACTTGAGCATCCACAAGATCTCGTCGACGCCGGACCACGAAGTGAGTTGGTAAACAGGACCGCTCGCCAGCAGTTGGCGGAAAAAGGGCAGTGCGGAGGCGCTGCCCTTTTTTTGTCTTGCGATCGCACGCACGGACGAAAGGCCGGTCGAATGGCGGGAGTTTCCGTCATAATGACGCCACTTTTTCTCTCTGGTCAATGCACTTGAGCGGTCCGGATATTTCCAGGCTGAAGATCGATCGCGGCGGAGCGGGGGCCGTCGCGATGCGCCCGCGCGGCCGGCTGCGGCGGCTGATGGTCCCGGCACTGGTCGTGGTTGCGGCTGCGATCGTGTCGCTGTTCGCTTACAACCGGCTGCTGCGCGTCCCGGTCGCGGTCGAAACGGTGTCGGTAACGATGTCGTATCCCTCGCAGGCGTACACCGAACTGAATGCGACCGGCTATGTGGTCGCGCAGCGCAAGGCCGCGGTGGCTTCGAAAGCAACCGGCCGTCTGGTGTGGCTGGGCGTTGAGGAAGGCAGTCGCGTGAAGAAAGACGAGATCATCGCGCGGCTGGAGAATCTCGACGTCAAGGCCGCGCGCGAACAAGCCGCGGCGAACCTCCAACTTGCCAAAGCCAATCTCGAGCAAGGCCTCGCCGAACTCAGGGACGCGGAAACCGCGCTGAAACGCTCGGAGGAACTGCTTGCGCAAGGCTTCGTTTCGCGGGCGTCGCACGACATCGCGGTGGCGCGCCACGACAAGGCCAAGGCCAACATCGCCAGCCTGCAGGCGGGGATCGCCGCTGCACAGGCCAACCTGCGCGGTACCGATATTGCCGTGGATCAGACCCTGATTCGCGCGCCGTTCGACGGTGTGGTGCTCACCAAGGCCGCCAACGTCGGCGACGTGGTCACGCCCTTCTCCTCGGCACTGGACGCGAAAGGGGCGGTGGTGACGATGGCAGACATGAGCACGCTGGAAGTGGAAGCCGATGTGTCGGAGTCGAACCTGTCCCGGGTGCGAATCGGCCAGCCGGTCGAGATTCAACTCGATGCGCTCCCCGACGTCCGGTTCCGCGGCGTGGTCGCCCGCACGGTCCCGACGGTGGACCGTTCCAAGGCCACGGTCATGACCAAGATCCGCTTTCTCGAAGCGGATGCACGCATCCTTCCGGAGATGAGCGCAAAGGTCGCATTCCTGTCGCAGGAAATCAGCGATGCCGAGCGCGCGCCACGGGCGGCGCTGAACGCGGCTGCGCTGACGACCCGTGCGGACCGCAACGTGGTATTCGTGGTCCGGGACGACAAGGTTGCCGAAGTGCCGGTCGAAACCGGTACGAAGATGGGCGAACTGGTCGAAATCAGGAGCGGACTCCAACCTGGGGAAAAGGTGGTGCTGCGCCCGAGCGCGAAACTGCACGACGGCGCGGCGGTGAAGCCGGTCGGAAAGTGAATGGCGGCAACAATCGTCGAGATCCGTCATCTCGCCAAATCCTACCGGCGCGGCGGCCAGATCGTTCCGGTGCTCAACGACCTCAGTTTCGACATCGCCGAAGGCGAGTTTGTGGCGCTGATGGGCCCCTCCGGTTCGGGCAAAAGCACCTTGCTGAATCTGATTGCGGGAATCGACAAGCCCGACCGCGGCGAACTGCGGGTCGCCGGCCTCGACATCTCCACGCTTTCGGAAGCGGATCTCGCAGATTGGCGGGCCACCCACATCGGCTTCATCTTCCAGTTTTACAACCTGATGCCGGTCCTGACGGCGTTCGAGAACATCGAGCTGCCGCTGCTGTTGACCCGCCTGTCGCGCCGCCAGAGGCGTGAGCGCGTCGAACTCGCCCTGGACATGGTCGGACTCGCCGACCGGATGGATCACTATCCCTCCGAACTCTCCGGCGGCGAGCAGCAGCGCGTCGCCATCGCGCGCGCGATCATCAGCGACCCGTTGCTGATCGTTGCCGACGAACCGACCGGGGATCTGGATCGCGTCTCCGCTGCCGAAATTCTCAACTTGCTCGACCGCCTGAACCGCGAGCTGGGCAAGACCATCGTCATGGTCACGCACGACCAGCGCGCCGCCGAACACGCGCGCGTGGTGCGGCATCTCGACAAGGGCGAACTCACCAACGGCGAAACGGCAAGATAGCCGCCAAGACACCAAGAGCGCCAAGGAAAACCGGAATTTGAGAGTGAAGAACTTGGAGTCGAGAATTTCGCGATGCGTCGCAAGAACATCTAGATGTTTTTTGCCGGCTTGTATTTAGCTTTTCTTGGCGCTCCTGGCGTCTTGGCGGCGAGATCGGGTTCATGTATTTCCTGAAGCTGGTACTGAGAAACGTGCTGCGGCATAAGCTGCGCACCGGGCTGACCGTGTTGGGCATTTTCGTCGCCATTCTGGCATTCGGGCTGTTGCGCACGGTGGTGGAGGCGTGGTTCGCCGGCGCCGAGGGCGCGTCGAACACGCGGCTCATCACCCGCAATTCGATTTCGCTCGTCTTTTCGTTGCCGATCGCCTACCAGGACAGAATCCGCCAGATCGGCGGCGTGGTCCGCGTCAGCCACGCCAACTGGTTCGGCGGCATCTACGTTTCGGAAAAGAACTTTTTTCCGCAGTTCGCGGTGGATGCGAAGTCGTATCTCGAGCTCTACCCGGAGTATCGGGTGCCGCCGGAGCAGATGAAGGCGTTCCTGCTCGACCGCAAGGGGTGCACGGTAGGGCGGAAGCTCGCGGACATCTACGGTTTCAAGGTCGGCGACGTGGTGCAGTTGCGCGGAACGATCTTCCCCGGTACCTGGGAGTTCGCGGTGAGGGCGATTTACGACGGGGCGGAAGCGGCAACCGACACTTCGCAATTTTTCTTCCACTGGGACTATCTCAACGAGACACTGAAGCAGACGGTGCCGCGCCGCGCCAACATGGTCGGCGTCTACGTCGTGGGCATCGACCAGTCCGAACGGGCCGCCGAGATCGCCGCGGAGATCGACCGGACTTTCAGGAATTCGCTGGCCGAAACCCTGACCGAGACCGAGAAGGCCTTCCAGCTCGGGTTCGTGGCCATGACCGAGGCCATTGTTATCGCCATACAGATCGTGTCGTTCCTGGTGATCTTCATCATCATGGCCGTCATGGCGAATACCATGGCCATGACGGCGCGCGAACGCATGGCGGAGTACGCGACCATGAAGGCACTCGGCTTCGGTCCGGCACGGGTGGTGAGCCTGATCTTCGGCGAGTCGCTGGCCATCGCGCTTGCGGGCGCGGCCGCAGGCGTGTTTGCCACCTTCCCCGTCGCGGAATGGTTCGCCGCGAAAATGGGTACGCTGTTCCCGGTGTTCAACGTTTCGCAGCAGACTGTGGCGATGCAGGTGGTGGCCGCGGTAACGGTCGGTGCCGTCGCGGCACTGCTGCCGAGCTA
>JBOIFZ010000248.1:0-3499 GCA_050741735.1 Burkholderiales bacterium | reverse complement strand
CCTCCTCCCCGAGTCAGGAACGACCGGTGGACCGTCGCTACACTACTCCCGGATCACCCGGGTCGCAATGCGCCGCGTGACGGCGCATCCAGATCAGCCCGCAGCCTCGCCGCCGCGCGTTCGAGTTCGGGCACCCAGACGAAGGCATGCGCATGTCTGGCCTGCTGTGCAATGTTCTCCAGCCGGGCCAGCAGGCCGGCATCGCGCGCGCCGCGTCCTGCCGCGGCCAGTGCGCGCGCCCGCTCCACGATGAAGGTGACCACGGGTACCGGCTCTTCGCTAAATTTGCCTTGCAGCAGATCCGCGTAGCGCTCGGCGTCGTTCCAGTCACCGAGCCGAAGCGAAAGCGCGATCGCTGAACGGTAGAAGAAAATGTGATTGTGCGTCGGGCACCCGAGCTGAAGAATGCGCTCCGCCTCGTCGAGGCAGCGTTGGCGCTCCTCGGCGTCGCGCGTCAATTCGGCAAGGCTACCCAGGATCGGGGGACCAAAATAAGTGATCATCTCCCGGCTCATGGCAAACGCTTCCCGCAGCAGTTCGACGGCCTCATCGGTTTTGCCCTCCTGCGCCAGGCATGCCGCCACGAGCACCATGCCCTCAGGCACAAAGCGTTTGGCCCCGATGCTGCGCGCCAGCTCGACTCCTGCGTCGGCATATGGCCGTGCGCGCACGGGATCAGCCATCTCAAGCAAGGCCATAGCGCATCCATGATAAGCGATGACCTGGGAGCGACGTTGACCGACTTTGATTGCCAGCTCGAGCGCCTGCTTGGAAAGCGCAAGCGCTTCTTCGCGTTCCAGGAAGAAAATGTTACACACAGCGAGCATCGCAAGATTCGCAACCTCGACCCTGCCGAGACCGTGCGCGCGGCTGATCTCGATGCATTGCTCGAAGTATCGATACGAAGTAACAGGCCGGGACCCGGCGTAATCGGCGTCGCCCAGCCCGCTCAATGCGCGTGCCTCCCATTCGGGCGATCCGGCGCGGCGCGCGAGTTCGAGCGCGCGCTGGTGTTCCTTCAGGCAGCCTTCTATGTTGCCAAGCGGGAAGTAAATGCTGCCTCTCAGGTAATGGATCTGGGCGGCTTCGATATCGCAACCAGGACCGCTCGCCAACGGCTCGGCTTCGGCCAGAATAGCCAATGCGGATTCGGACTGGTCAGCCATGCGCATGCCGCCGGCGATTCCGATCAACGCCCGGCAACGCTCTCGATCGCTCGCGGCAAGCTCCAATGCCTGCTTGAAGTTGCTGATGGCTTCCGCCGCGCGGCCCAGATCAGGCAGCAACTCGCCTCGCTCGGCAAGCAGATCGAACTTTATTTTCTGGTCGGGCGCGAGCTCGAGGCCTCGGTCCAGAAGTGTCAGCGCGCGGTCGGAACGATATTGTCGTTTCTCTTCCTGCGCCGCGTTCAGGTAAGCCAGCGCCGCCCGCGGATCACCCGCGCGGTCGAGGTGCTCCGCCGCCAGGGCCGGATCTCTTTCGGCGTGCCATTCGGCGGCAAGCGCGTGCCAGCGGCGCTTGTCATCGCTGACCAGGGACAAATACGTACTCTCCCAGATGAGGGCATGGGCAAATAGAAACTCTTCGCCCATCGGACGAACCAGATTCTCGCCAAGGAGCGCGCTGCAGTCATAGTCACCGTCGCCGAGCAATTGGCGCAGCAACGACAGGGAAAAGCGCTGACCGAGCACACTCGCAGCCCGGATCGCCTGCTGGTCCCGCGCGGACAGGCGGTCGAGGCGCGACAGCACCAGGCTCTGGATCGAACTCGGCACCGACTCGTTTTCCGTCATTTGCGCGGCACGAAGAAGTTGCTCCAGGAAAAGCGGATTACCTTCCGCGCGCGCCGCACACTGCGCAATGAGATCGTTGGAAATGGCACCCAGCGAACGCGCCATTTCCAGCGCTTCTGCTTCGCGCAGCGGCCGTAAGTCCATCATCAGCAGACCCACCGCAGGACCGGCACGTGCGCGCCAGCCTCGATCCAGAGGATCGCCTTCGAAACGCGAAGTGAGCAGCAGCACGACGCGACGGGTCGCGGTCAGCGCGGCGAGGCCCGCGATGATGTCGAGCATCGCCGAATCCGCCCAATGGATGTCCTCCACGACCAGCAGCAGTGGTGCTAATGCGCTGCACCTCTGCGCCAGCGCGATGACAAAACTCAGCCGGCCGCGCGCCCGGGTACTGTTATCCATTGCGTCGTAAACGGCGGCCAGCAGCGGCGGCAACGGTATCGCCAGGACGTCGTGCGCAAAGACGAGATGATCCTCGCCAATCAGCCCGCGATCCACGGCGTCACGCAAAGGCCCGCTGCGACGAGCCGGATCCGCACCCGGCTCACAACCGATCATGCCGGCAACCAGTTGGGCGACGGCGTCGGCGGCGCGCGCCACGCCGAAGTTCAGAACCAGCGCCTTATGAACGGAGAAGCCCAGGCGCGCGGCGTTGGCCTCCATTTCCTCGACCAGGCGCGTCTTGCCGATCCCGGCCTCGCCGCGTAAGTACACAACCTGTCCCGCGCCGGAATCGCGACAGGCAACGCAGGCGGCTTCGAACTGCCCTAATTCAGCGCTGCGCCCGACCAGCGGCAGGCGGCGTTGGTAAGCGAGCCGGTCGGCCCAGCCCGACACCCGCCACGCCCGCACCGGGGTGTCGAAGCCCTTGACGTTGACTTCCTCCACCGGTTCGACGGCAATCAGTTCCGCCAGCGCGTGGCGCAGCGCATCCGAAATGATTGTCTGGCCGGCCGACGCAAGCCCGACCAGCCTTGCGGCAAGGTTTACGGTCTCGCCGACAGTGGAGAATTCACCGCTGCTGGCGTCGCGCCGGCTCGCCACCACGTGGCCGAACGCGGCCCCGATGTGCACGCTGAGCGCCCGCCCGAGGTCACCGCTCAGAGCGGGCATCAATCCGTGAATCGCGTCGGCGGCGCGCAGGGCGCGTTCCGGGTCGTTGCCATGGGCCACCGGGACGCCGAAAACGCCCATGACCGCGTCGCCGACGTAACGCTCGACACTTCCGCCGTATTCGCGTATCGCCCCGGATGCGAGGTCGTGAAATCGCCGGGCCAGCTTGTGCGTGGCCTCCGCGCCTATTTCACGCGTGAGGTGGGTGTAGTCGGTGAGGTCGATGAACAGCACCGTGACCGGACGCCGCTCCAGTCCGCCGGGAACCGCATCCTCCCGGGCGACGCTTTGAACGTCACCTTCGAGACCCGCGATGGCGCGCAGCAGGCGCTTGCGATCTCCGAGCGGGATCTGCAGCTTCTCGAGGTCCTGATCGGTAAGATCGGGCAGCACGTCAAAATCGATGCGATGCTCGGCGAAGAACCCCGCGTACTGCTCGAGCCCGGACGCAACAAGCCACTCACTAAGCCGCGACATCGATCACCTCGGCACGCTGTACTTGTTGAATCTATCACACCGCTGGACAAACGGCGGCCGAACGCCGACGGCAATTGCCGGCGCCGTTTCAGCGGTTCACAATGTTGGCCTGCGTC
>JBOIFZ010000247.1:0-2852 GCA_050741735.1 Burkholderiales bacterium | reverse complement strand
TTTGCAGGGCGCCTTCCGGACGCCCGGGCTTTCGCGCTGCGTAACCGTGTCCTTCTCTTGCGTTCTGAAACGGGGGTGGCCATCGATGTTTCCCTTGGGACAATACCGTTCGAGCAGCGTTGCGTCGGTCGCGCCAGCAAATTTGATTTCGGCGCCGGTTTTCGGCTACTCACTTGTTCTGCCGAAGACCTGATCGTAATGAAGGCGTTTGCGTCCAGGCCCCAGGATTGGATTGACGTCGAGTCAGTCGTAGTGCGTCAGCGTCGTACCCTCGACTGGAAGCAGGTGTTCGACGAGCTTGAACCGTTGGTCGCGTTGCGCGAAATGCCCGAAACGCTTAACCGCCTGCAACAGCTACGTAACGGATAGGATCCCTGCCGCGCCCCGCTTCACAAGAAGCGGTCAATGCCTGGTCTGTACTGCCGAGACCGACGTCATCGTAGCCAGGCGATCAAGCGCGCAGGCGACCTGTGTTGCCCGGTTTTCAGCAGGGTACGATCCAGGTCGAGTCGGGACGGCGTCGTTCTGGCACAATGCACACTTTCGAACCGTGTCGCGCCCATTCCGAACGTTTTTCCTGTTTTGTTGCCCGCCCCCGGGCGCACGGTGACGTACATACTGGCGCCGCAGCAACAGTCCACGGGTCGCGCGCATAGCCGGCGTCCAGCAAGCCGAAGACACTCGATGACTACTATCAGCCCCACAGCCGAGATCATTGCCAACCTGCGCGCCAGCCGGATGGTCATCCTGGTAGATGAGGAGGAGCGCGAGAACGAGGGCGATATCCTGATGGCCGCGGAGTTCGTCACGCCCGACGCAATCAACTTCATGGCCAAGCATGGGCGCGGGCTGATCTGCCTGACGCTGACCGAGGAGCGCTGCCGGCAGCTCGATCTGCCGCTGATGGTCGGGGACAATCGCTCGCGGATGGGAACCAACTTCACACTTTCGATCGAGGCCGCAAGCGGCGTGACCACCGGAATCTCGGCGGCGGACCGCGCGCGCACGGTGCAGGCGGCGGTCAAGAAGGATGCCAAGCCCGAAGACATTGTTCAGCCGGGACACATCTTTCCGTTGATGGCGCAGAAAGGCGGCGTGCTGGTACGCGCCGGGCACACCGAGGCCGGATGCGACCTGGTGCAGCTCGCGGGACTGACGCCGGCTGCGGTGATCTGCGAAGTTTTGAAGGATGACGGCGAGATGGCGCGGCTTCCCGATCTGATCGAGTTCGCCGCGAAACACAAAATCAAGATCGGCACTATCGCCGATCTGATCCATCATCGCAGCCGCACCGAATCGCTGGTCGAGCGCGTGGCCGAGCGGCCGCTGGAAACGGTGTACGGCAAGTTCAAGCTGGTGGCGTATCGCGACAAGAGTTCGCGCGACACGCACATCGCGCTGGTCAAGGGCAAGCTGTCGCCTGGCCGCGAGACGCTGGTGAGGGTGCACGAACCGCTGTCGGTCGCCGACTTTCTGGATTCCGGCAGCCACAGCCACTCGTGGAACCTGAACGATGCGCTGCGCGCGATTGCGTCTGCGGAAAGCGGCGTCGTGGTTCTGCTGCACCGGACCGAGTCCGGCGCGGAATTGCTCGAGCGTCTGGCTATGGACAAGGGAGCGCAGACGCAAAAAGTGGATCTGCGCACCTACGGCATCGGCGCGCAGATTCTGCGCGATCTGGGCGTGACCAGAATGAAAGTGCTGGGCGCGCCCAGAAAGATGCCGAGCATGACGGGTTTCGATTTGGAAATTACGGGCTATTTGCAGCCGAATGAAAAATGGTGACGGGTGACGAGTGACGAGTGACTGGGAAAACCAGCTGGCCGGCGGCCAGCGAAAAAGGCGTTGACGCAGAGGATTCTTTTTAATACCCCCTTGAGGGGTACGCAAAGGTAAAGAAAAGAGATCGCAGAGAAGTGCAAAGACGAGAAATAGACTGGATTCTTTTAGTCACTTGTCATTTGTCACCGATCACCGGTCACCATTCACAGAATCAACATGGCAAGCAACGAATCACACACATACCGTCCCAACCTTTCCGGCGCCGGCCTTCGCATCGGCATCGTGGTGGGGCGATTCAACAAGGACGTGGGCGAAGGCCTTCTGACCGCCTGCACGGCCGAACTTGTCAAGCTGGGCGTGCAGCACGCCGACATGACGATCGTCACCGTGCCCGGCGCGCTGGAGATTCCGCTGGCACTGCAGAAACTTGCCGGGACCGGGAAGTTCGACGCGCTGATCGCTCTCGGCGCGGTGATCCGTGGCGAAACCTACCACTTCGATGTGGTATCGAACGAATCCGCCAACGGGGTGATGTCGGTGCAGCTCGATACCGGCATTCCGGTCGCCAACGGCATCCTCACTACCGACAACGATCAGCAGGCCGAGGCACGCATGCAAGAGAAAGGCGTGGATTGCGCCCGGGTAGCGGTCGAGATAGCCAATCTATTGAAGGCAATCGATGAAAAACAGTAGGCGCCGGGCGCGCGAGTTTGCCCTGCAGGCGCTCTATCAATGGCTGGTCAACGAGTGCGGCCCCGACGTGCTGCTGGCCCAGCTCAAGGAGCAGAAGGACTTCGCCAAGGCGGACCAGGCGCTGGCCGAAACCCTGTTACGCGGCGTCACGGGTGATGCGGACGCGCTGCGCAACCGCATCACGCCGTACCTGGACCGACCCATAAAGGAACTGTCGCCGGTCGAGCATGCCTTGTTGCTGCTGGCCGCCTGCGAGCTGCGCGACCACCCGGAAACGCCTTTTAAAGTCGTGATCAACGAGGCGGTCGAAGTGGCCAAGAGCTTCGGCGGCACCGATGGGCACAAGTACGTTAACGGCGTGCTCGACAAGCTCGCCG
>JBOIFZ010000246.1:0-19885 GCA_050741735.1 Burkholderiales bacterium | reverse complement strand
CAGGGCGGCATTGAATTCGTCTGGCGCGAGGAGGTCATCGCGACGCCGAACGCCGCCTTCCGGCGCGTCGACGTGCGCGTGTTCGCGGCGCCCGAGGAGGCACACGCGCTCGCGCACCTCACCGGATTCGTCGTGCGTCGGCCCGGAGTGAACAAGTGAAGACTTCCGCGGGGCACTCAACGCGCGGTTTTACGTTGATCGAGCTGCTGGTCGCGCTGCTCATTCTCTCGGCGCTGGCGCTGATGTCCTACCGCGGACTCGGCGCGGCTCTCGATGCGCGTGAGCATGTCACCAGGGAAACCGACAAGTGGCGGCGCGTGGCCGCCTTCGTTGCCCGATTCGAGCGCGACGTCAAGCTGGCCGCGCCGCGCCCTGTACGGTCCGCCTCCGGCACCGCACCGGCCTGGCTCGGCACCCCTGGTGCAACGTCGGAGCCGCTTCTTGAATTCAGCCGCTTTGCCTCAGTCGAGGGCATGGACAGCGCGCGGCGGCTTGCCTACCGGCTCAACGACCGGCAGGAGATCGAACTGTGGCTGTGGCCGGGTCTCGATATCGCGCCCGGCGCGCTGCCCGCGCGCTACCCCGTGCTGGCGGATGTAACGGCATTCGAGCTGCAGTACCTCAATGCCAATCTCGCCTGGATGGATGGATGGCCGGGCTCGGCGGTCGATGCGCCGATTCCCCAAGCCGTGCGGCTGCGCATCGTGCTCGGTTCGGGCGAGGAAATCGTGCGCGTCTTCGGGCTGAGATCATGAGCGCGAGACAAAGGGGTGTGGCCATCGTTCTCGCCATGGGCGTGGTCGCGCTGGCCGCCATGGCGGCGACGGCGATGATGGTTACGCAGAGTACCTGGTCGCGGCAGAGCGAACTCGCCGCCGCCCATGTCCAGGCGCAGACCCTGGTACAGGCCGGCGTGGATTGGGCCCGCGCGGTGCTGAGCGACGATCGCCGCCTGAGCAACGTCGATCATCTTGGCGAACCCTGGGCGTTGCGGTTGCCGCCGATGTCGGTCGAAAGCGGCGAACTCGCCGGTTACATCGAAGACCAGCAGGGCCGGTTCAACCTCAACAATCTGGTGAGGGATGGAAAGGTGAACCTCGCGCAGCTCGCGCACTTCGAGCGCCTGCTATCCACGCTGGGTTTGCCCACCGCGCTCGCCAACACACTGATGGACTGGCTTGACACCGACAGCGAGCCGCAGCCGCGCGGCGGTGCCGAAGATGATTTTTATCTGGCTTTGCAGCCGCCCTACCTCGCTGCCAACCGTCCACTGACCGACGTGGCCGAATTGGCGCTGGTGCGGGGCTTCAACGATGACGTGCGTGCACGCCTGCGCCCGTTTGTCACCGCGCTTTCCCGCTTCACCGCCGTGAACGCGAACACTGCTTCGCCCGAAGTCCTTGCCGCAGTGGTCGAAGGCCTGGGCCTGGACGGTGCACGTGACCTGGTCGCGCAGCGTGAGCGTGCCTATTTTCGCGACCGCACCGTTTTCCTCGCGCACCTGCCCCCCGGGGCCGTGGCGGGAGGCAACGACATCGCGACCAGCAGCGACTTCTTCCAGGCGAGCGTGCGCGTGACGATCGGCGGCGCGCAGGCGCGCGGCGTGGCGCTGTTGGTGCGCGGGAACACCGGCGGCTGGCCCGCCATCGTCTGGCGTAAAGCGCTGTGAGCCTGCTGCGCATCTACGCTTCGCTACTCGATCCGCCCCAACGGTGCCAGTGGGCGCTCGTCAACGGCGGCCGCGAACCGATTTTCGGCGAAGGCCGGCTTGCGGAGTTGCCGCGGCGCGCCGAGCGCGTTCAGTTGGTGGTTCCCGCGGCGCAGGTGCTGATCACCCGCGCGCACGTGCCGCAGGGGGCCCGCCGCCGCCCCGGGTCGGTACTTGCCTTCGCGGTGGAGGAAAAGACGGCAGGCGAGCCGGATGCCAACCAGGTAAGTTGGCTCGGCGCCGTCGGCGACGAAGACGCGCTCGCGGTTGCGGACAAGGAGGGACTGCAGCGCTGGCGTCATGCGCTCGGTGCTGCGGGCATCCATGCCTACGAGGTGCACTGCGAAACGCTTTTGTTGCCATGGCGAACGGGGGAATGGAGTCTCGCCTGGAATAGCAGCGAGGGATTTGTGCGCACCGGCGAATTCGAAGGGGCCGCGACCGATTGCGGCGACCGGCAGGCGCCGCCGTTGTCGCTGCGCCTGATGCTGGAAGAAGTGCAGGCACGCAGCGCCGGCCCGTCGTCGATCGCGATCTATCCAACTTCGCCGGAGGCGGCGCCGGACATCGCGGCATGGCAAAGCGAGCTTGGAATCGCCCTGCGCATGGCCGGAACATGGGATTGGCGGACCGTGCCTCCCGGCGCCGGCGTCAGCCTGGCCCAGGAGCGCCAACGCTGGCGTCTTTTCTCCGGCGCGGCTTCGCATCTGCGGCCGGCGGCCTGGATCGTTGGCGGCGCGCTGGCGCTGCATGCGGTTGCGCTGGTGGTGGATTGGACGTCGCTTGCAAACGAGCAGCGGGCGTTGCGCCAGCAAATGGAATCGCGGTTTCGCGCATCCTTTCCCGAGGCAGTCGCGGTGGTGGACCCGGCGCTGCAAATGCGCCGCAAGCTCGCCGAGGCGCGCCATGCCGCAGGCCAATCCGACAGCCGCGACTTCCTGCCGATGATCGAGACGGTGATGGCGGGAATGAAGGACTTGCCGGAGGGCGGCCTGCGGGTCCTGTCCTACGAGAGTGGGCGGATGACGCTGGGACTCGCCGCAACCGAAGAGGCGGTCGTGAACCGCATCGTGACGCGACTGACGCAGTTGGGCATGAGCGTTGAACGCTCCACCGCCGTGAAGCGCCCGGAAGGCGCGACGGTTGTGATCACCGTGCGGGCGTTATGAACACGAAACTGCGCAGGCTCTGGCAATCGCGGGCACCGCGGGAACGCGTGGTCATCGCGGTGCTGGCGGTGCTGGCGGGCGCTGCGTCGTATGTGTGGCTGGTGCAGTCGGCCGACCAGGCTCACACGCGATCGCGCGCCAGCGTCCCGGCACTGCGGGCGCAGGCTGCCCGTCTCGAACAGCAGGCAGCCGAACTCGAGCGCCTGCGCGCCGCGCCGGCCGCGTCGGTGTCGCAAACGGATTTGCGCACGCTGGTGCAGGCACAGGCAGGTGTAGCCGGGCTGTCGCGCGCGCTGGTGCGAATCGATGCCCCGGACGCCAATCAAGTGTTGGTGGTGTTCGGCGCCGTGGCGTTCGCGGACTGGCTTAACTGGGTCGCCAGCCTGAAATCGCAGCAGGTCCGACTCGACGCCTGCCGCGTTGAAGCGCTGTCCACGCCGGGCCTCGTCAGCGTGACCGCGACCCTGGTCCGCGCGAAACCGAAATGAGGCGCTGGAGCCTGCTCGCGATCGGGCTTGGCGCTTACGCCCTCGCACTCATTGCCACCGCGCCGGCGACGTTGGTCGACGCCGGCCTGCAACGCGCAAGCCATGGCAGGCTGCGGCTTGCCGAAGCCCAGGGCACGCTGTGGTCGGGGTCGGGGCAGATCGAGATTCGCGATGCGGGCGGGCGAATCGGCGTCGCCAAGAGCCTCGCCTGGCGCTTTCTGCCGGAGTCGTTGCTGCGCGGACGCCTGGTTTGCGAAGTCGAACTGGACCAGTCGGCCAGGCGCTTTCCGGTGACGATATCGTTGTCCCGGATCGAAATCGCAAATGCCGAAATAAGCCTACCGGCCACGGTGCTGGGTCTGGGCGTGCCCAAGCTTGCACCGCTCGGTCTCACAGGCGACGTACGACTGCGGGTCGCCAGCCTCTCGATTGAACGCAAGGAAATGCAGGGCAACGCCACGCTGCAATGGCGCGACGCCGGATCGGTGCTCACACCGATCTCGCCTTTGGGCGACTATGAACTGCGCCTCGATGGCGAAGGCGCTACGGTCCATGCCTACCTGCGCACCATTCAGGGTCCGCTTCGGCTTGAAGGCAAAGGATCCTGGGCAAACGGGAACCATCCCGTATTTCTCGCCACGGCACGCGTTCCCGCCCAGCACCAGCAGCAGCTCGCACCGCTGCTGCGCCTGATCGCAGTGGAACGCGGCGAAGGCAGCTTCGAACTGGTGCTCAAATAGAGACATCCCGACAGGAATTCGGTGCTGCGCCGCGAGGGCAGCGGGCACTCCATGTTGTCTGCCGTTTCTCGCCAAGGGGCATTGTTGTAGTGCTTGGGTTGCACCGGCTGATCGGCATTGTGGTGGGTGATGTAGTCATGGATCGCGCTCTGCAATTCTGGGACGCTGGTGAAACTTCCGCGCCGGATGCGATTTTCGGAGAGGTCGTGGAAGAAGCGCTCCACCATGTTGAGCCAAGACGAACTGGTGGGCGTGAAGTGCACGTGGAAGCGTGGGTACTTGGCCAGCCAGCGTTTGACGGCTGCGTGCTTGTGGGTGGAGTAGTTGTCCACGATCAGGTGCAAGTCGAGATCGGGCGGTGTGTCGCGCTCCAGTTGCCTGAGAAAGCGCAGCCACTCTTGGTGACGGTGCCGCGGCATGCATATGGCAGTGGAGAGGTGACCGGGGAGCACATTGAGGGCGGCAAACAGGGTCGTGGTGTCGTGACGCTTGTAGTCATGCGTCATAGGCGCGCTCTTGCCCTTTTTCAAGGGCAGCCGAGGCTGCAGGGATGAGTCGTGATCGGGTAAGTCTCAGCGTTCGTCCAACACCCGAGTCTCAGCGTTCGTCCAACACCCTGACAAAGCAAAAGCCAGCATTGAACTACCGATTCGAACCAAAAATAACATGATTCTCCTCTACAAAACTGGCTTTCAGGTTTTGAACGCTATCGTGAAAGCCGTTCGACCAACGCTGAGACTCGGTCACGTCAACGTCAAAAAAGTGCTGGACGAACGCTGAGACACGTCCCGTGATCAGTGAGTTGGTGCGTTGATTGCCGGCAGCTTGACAGCACTATTTCCGCGCACGATGATGGCCGGGGCTAAATGGGTGTCGCGCGCGCCCGTTACGCGATGGACTGACCCAACAACATGTAACAAACGAGGGCACACATGATCCGTTCTGGCGAAACTGACGACCCACGCCGTCGACTGCTGATTCAAGCGCTCACTGCCGGGCTGTTTTCCATCGGACTGCCGGGAGGACGCGCGCACGCGGTCGATATATTCGGCAACAGGCCCTCGAAGCTCCCGCAGGGGCAGTCGATCTACCGCATTTCCGGCACGGCGCTGGTCAATGGAAACGCGGCAACCATGGCGACTCGCATCGGCCCCACCGACACGGTGGAGACCGGGAAGGGCAGCGAAATCGTATTCGCCGTCGGCGAGAGTGCCTATATCCTGCGCGATGAGAGTCGTGTCGCCCTCCAGACGGCGCAAACAGGCTCGATGCTGGTCTCCGGTCTGCGGCTGCTGACCGGGAAGCTGCTCTCGGTGTTCCCCAAAGGAAGACCTGTCCAGGCCTGGACAATTACTTCCACCATAGGCATACGCGGCACGGGTTTTTACCTGGAAACCGACCCGCAGCAGACCTACTTATGCACCTGTTACGGGATTACGGACGTTACGGCCAACAATGACCCGCAGAGCAAGGAAACGGTCACGGCGACGCACCACGACAAGCCGCTTTACATTGTGGCGGACGGCAAGCCCGGCCAGAACATCCGCAGGGCGCCTTTCATCAACCACACCGACCAGGAATTGCAGCTGATCGAGGCGCTGGTGGGACGCACGCCGCCGTTCGTGTTCCCGAAGGAAGACTACCGGGCGCCGCGGCGCGACTACTGATCCGTAATCCCCGTTACTGCGGGGCGCCATTCAGGATCCAGTTCAGGAACAGGTCGTAGTTCACGCGGCCCGGCTGCCCGGGCGCCAGGCTGGCGTCGAACGTGGCTCCCGGGCCACCACCGCGGTGATGTTTGCCTGAGGGCTTGCGCAGCAGCGGACTGGCCTCCAGGTCCGCGAAATTGATGCGGCTGCGCAGCTCGGTGTAGAACCAAAGATCGTCGGCCGGGTCCACGCCCCCGCTGCCATCGCGATCGATGTCGGTGAAGAAAATGCGCGGCACAATGGGCGGCACGCCAAACCCGCCCGCCGTATGGCAGCCCGTGCACCCCACGATCACGTTCTGGAGTACGCCCTTGATGTTGGTGAAATCGATTGCCGACGTCGCCGGCGAGGGCGCGCTGTTTACCACGATGGTCAACGGCGCAGGCGCGCTGGCGACACCCGCGGATGAGGCGATCAGCTGCAGTCCGTAGGTACCATCCAAGGTCGCATTGAAAGTCGCCTGCGCCGAATTCGCATTGTCCAATGTCGCGCCGCCGGGCCCCGGCACCACGATGGACCATTGAAAGCTGGTGGCGAAAAGGCTGCCGGCGGCAGTCAGGGGCGTCGCACCTGGCAGGACGACGCGGTTCGGGCCGGGAATCGCCACCGGACGGCCCGGCCGCAGCACGGCTCCGCCGCTGTCGCGCACGGAGAGGTTTTGGGGGGGGGCCTCGAGGAAGGCGCCGAGGAGTTCCACCCTCGTCGGCGAGGCCCAGAAGTCCTGGAACACGATCTTCGCCAGGGGCATGTTGCCGCGATCGATGACGTGCGCGCGGGTGCGGTCCGCAAATCCCTGGAATTTCGCGAACGTATTGAGATCGATGTCAGACTGGGTGCCATAGCCACGCACGAGATGGCATGAACGACAGGCGGGCGCGACAACGTTCGCATACAACGATTCCTGGCCGAGCCAGCCTGCCGGCACGAACGTATCCGAGTAGGTCGCGTTCGGCAGGCCATTCCCTCCGTACGCATTCTTGATCAAGTCGGCCGCCGTGCCCTGCCATTCGGTTGCGCTCGCGACTCTCCGGCAGGCATCCTCCGCGGATATCGGCGCAGCCGCCGGCCGCGGGTAGGCGCACAGCACCATGCCATTCAATGTCTTCAGCGCCGCTTCCTGATCCGCCCGCGTTAAGCCCGCGGTCGTCGAAAAAGCGAAAGTGTCCACCTCCAGCGGCATCATGCGCCCCTCGGCATCGCCGCGCTGCATCAACACCGAGTTCGCCGCGAGCGGGAACAGCGGCTGCCCGCCGGCACCCGGAGGCGTGAGCGCGTCGCCGCGCCCGCCGTGGCAGCTGAGGCACACGCCGGGCATGGCTTTGTCGCCGCGGCCGTCGAGCTGCACCGCGAGCCCCCGGTTCCCGGTTGCCGCATCAAAGTTGAAAAACTTGGCGAAGCACCCAACGCAGCCCGGGCCGAGGATGACGCCCGGGGCCGGGCTGAACTCGATGGCGTTGGTATTGTCGTGCCAGCGCCGGTCCTGCAAGACGGCGGCGTCCAGATTCAGGGTCGAGAAAACGTAGTTGACGACCGCGCTGACCAGATAGTTCTCCACCACAGCCGCAATGGTGCCGTCGATGTTTTGCCGCGCGATCATGCGGCGCCCGTAGCCCAGATCGCGGACGTCCCCGAACACTACCTCGACCTGCGTCCCGGTGCCGCTGTCGAATGCGTTCGCCGCCTTCCATTTGGCGAGGGTGTCCTTCGCGTTGGTGGGATCGATGGCGGCGTAGTAGGCCTGCGCATACGCGGTTGAATTGGTCTGGAGCGAACTGTCCGCCTGCACCTGCGGATTGGGAAACAACAGGAAATTGTTCGGGCCGGTGACTGCAGAAGCGCTGGCTGGCGGCGCATCGCCACTGTTGTCTTGGCCGCACGCGCCGAGCAGCAGTGCCACGAGAACCGGGATGGCACAGGCGAAGAGGCGGTTGTCCGTCATTCTCGCGTCTCCTAGAACCGGACGAGATAGGCCACGCTCAACTGATTGACGTAATAGCGGATCGTGTCGGCCCCCGCGGATCCCGGCTGCTCGGTCGCGGTCGACTGGACCCACCTCCAGGACAAATCCAGGGCATGCCGCTCGCCGAACGCCAGGTTGTAGCCGAGCGTCGCAAGAACGGTATCGGCCTTGAGACGATAAGCCAGGCGCTCGGTATCGGTGAAAACATCGTCCCGCACGATGGCTTCGGCGATATCGACGAGGGCGAGCGACGGACGCGCCGTGGATACAACGTCACCGTGGCGATACTCGGCGCTGAGGTACACGGTGCTCCCGCGGGCAGGCGAATAATCCAGATTCAGGCGCGCCGAGTAGTCCTGGGTGTCGAACACCGTGCTCTTGCCGTCGCGCATGTTGTAGGCCAGGGAGCCGAACAGATCGATGCGGTCGGTCACGGGTTTGAGCACCCTGACACCTGCGCTGTACCGGTAACCGTCGCGCAGCTCGGACTCATACTGATCCCGGGAGCCCTTCACGAAGAATCCGAAGGTCGGCGCATCGAATTCGCCGGAAGTACGGTACTGGAACTCGCCCTGGACTCCGCCAAAGTAGCGCGACAGGCCATCGTAGGTCTGGTACTTCTCCCCGCCCAGAAAACCGAGCACCACCAGACGCGTATGCTGCGAGAGGGGGAGGTCCTGGCTCGCGTTCAAGGTGAGGGTGTAGAACCGGTCTGACAGAACGTTTTCGTCGCCGCTTGAGCGCGTAACGTTGTCATCGGCCGTGTAAGCCGCCTCGACGCGGAAGTCAATGGGTTGAGCGGCGAGTAGTGCAGAGGGCCCGCACAGGGCGCCCAGCAGCACTGCCACCGCAGTAACCCGTCCAAACCACATTCTCCCACCCCCCCTAGTTCCACGCGGATCGATACCCCACTTGCAGGTGCCGGGAAATACCGTGCCTGCGGCGGCGCAACCGTGTGGTTTCTCATGACCGTGCACAATAAAGTTGCTAAACGTGACGCCGCCGTGGTGGGGCCCATAATACGATGAAGATCGCTGATATTACTAGGGTTGCCTGGATCGCATATCAGCTCCGAAGGAGGCGAGCAGCCGCGTTTGCGGATAGCAGGAAGCGACTACATTGATATCGGTTTTACCTACCTCGGACGGGTCTTGATGAGAAATAGAACGGCTGACCGGTTGCTGCATCGGATAGCAGGATTGGCCCGCCTGGTTAGGCAAGACTAGGGGGGTTGATACGGGAACGACGGAGGGTCAAGGAGTTGCTAGCTACAATTGACAGTAGTGCCTGGCCAGACGGGAGAAAGTGATACTCGATGCGGCGCGCCAGCCGGGATTCGGCGTGGCGAAGCTGCGTGACGCGTTCACCGCTTCCGACAAGATCAAATAGCGGCATCGCTGCACCAGGACTGCGCGCGGGATCCGGCGCGGCGTTGTGGCTGACCCACGTAATCGCGACCGCCGGCATGATCTGCTACGCGCTGATGCACGTTCAGAGGCGAGCGTGCAGCGCGTGAAGCGCTCTCGCGGGGCAGCCGAGCAGCTCGCCGTAGAACTTGCGGGCCTTGGCCGGGCTGGTTACGGGAAACGCGAGGTGAAACGGGGGCGGTCACGCCGTGTGCTCCGGTCAGTTCACCGTGCGCCGGCGATGGATTTCGATGAAGGGGTCGGCTTGCGCAGCAGCCTGCGACACGGCACGCGCCGCCTCGGCGCACACCGCATCGATGTGTCCAAGAATCGCGTCAACGCCCTGTATCGCGAGCATCCTGACGTATTTCACGCCCGGGTTGCGCGAGCCGAAGCGAGCGGCGCCGACGTCGCCATCGAAGTTTCTCACCCGGAAAGGCTCGCGATCCGCCCAGACCGTCTGCATACGCGCGAATTCGCGCTCCGACCCGGGCACCCGGTCGCTGATCCGGTCCGTGAACGTGTAGTTGGTCAGCAGCAGCTCGCCTATTACCTTGACTTCGATGACGATGCGTTGCTCGCGCCCGATGGGGGTGGCGAAATGGGTGGCAATCTCGTCGGCTTCCTCAGCGTTCAGCACTCGGGCCGCCTGATCGGTCCAGATCGCACGCAACCAGTCCGGATCCTCGATGCCGCGTGCAATGACGCCGTCGACGATGCCGCTGAAGTGTGCCTCGGCATCCTGCCACTCCGGCGCAGCCGCGTTCCAGCCGCGGCCGAGTCCGGCATCGCGTCCGCGCCGGGCGAGCAGTGTCCGCGCTGCACCGAGGCCGGCTTGTTTCACCGCCAGGCGGCCGACGGCCAGCGGCACATCGGGCTCATGGCTCGCCGCCAGCCTCGCTATGGCGTCGTCCTTGAGCGCGTCCGCTGCCGCGGGCCCGATTATGGTCAGCAGCGCGGTCAGCACCGCTCCCAGCAACCTTCCGATTGACATCACGATCGTCCTCCTCCGGGGCGCATTCTACCGTCTGTGGCCCCGGCCGATTTCCCACGCCCGGGAAATTGCCTGTGCGATGGGGTAGCATGCGGCCTTTGCGGACACTATTGAGGAGGAGAAGAAAATGGGCGCGCACAACAAGATAGCCATCGTTACGGGCGCAGGCAGCGGCATCGGCAAGAGCGTTGCGCACACGCTTCTGAAGGACGGTTACAGCGTTGCACTCGCGGGACGGCGCAAGGATGCGCTGGAGCAGGCAGTCAAGGAATCGGGCGCAGGCGCGCGCGCGCTGGCGGTGCCGACCGACGTGAGCGATCCGCAGTCGGTGAAAGCATTGTTCGCGAAAACGAAAGAGGCCTTCGGCCGCCTGGACCTGCTGTTCAACAACGCCGGCGTCAATGCGCCGGGGATTACGCTCGAGGACCTGACCGTGGAGCAATGGCGCAACGTGGTGGACATCAATTTCTCCGGCATGTTCTTCTGCATTCAGGAAGCATTCAGGATGATGAAGGACCAGAACCCGCGGGGCGGGCGCATCATCAACAACGGCTCGATCTCCGCGCATGCGCCGCGCCCGAACTCGGCGCCTTACACCTCGACCAAGCACGCCGTGACCGGGCTCACCAAGTCGGCTTCGCTCGACGGCCGCAAGTACGAAATCGCCTGCGGCCAGATCGACATCGGCAACGCGCTCACCGAGATGGCGGCGCGGATGACCAAAGGCGTTCCGCAGGCCGACGGTTCGATCAAGGTTGAGCCGACGATGGACGTGCAGCGCGTGGCGGACGCGGTGCTGCACATGGCCAGCCTGCCGCTGGATACGAACATGCAGTTCGTGACCATCATGGCGACCAAGATGCCCTTCGTCGGGCGCGGGTGAAGCCATGACCTCCCAAGCGCGCTACATCTTCATCGCCAGCATGGACGTGGACCCGGAAAAGGAAGACTTGTTCAACGAAGTCTACGACACCGAGCATGTGCCGCTGCTGCTGAAAGTGCCCGGCGTGCTTTCGGCGAAGCGTTATAAGACCGAACCGCTGACGGTATTCGTGCGCGGCGCGACGCAGACCGTCGTCGCCGAAGGCGAGCCGCTCTACAGCGCCGTTTACGAGATCGAAAGCCCGGAGGTGCTGGTGAGCGACGCCTGGGCCAAGGCGGTGGACAAGGGGCGCTGGCCAACCGAGGTCAGGCCTTACGTTCGCAACCGCCGCCTGGTGCTGCGCCGGCTGCTCGAACGCGATTCCTGACCCCCAAACCCTGCGCTCACCACCGAGGACGCGGAGGTCATCACCTCACCCCCCGCCCTCTCCAGCAAGCTGGAGAGGGAGCCGAAAAGTTACACGATCGTGCATGAGCGTGTTTTCATCACCCTCTCCACCCGGTTGTGGGGGGAGAGGGGGTGCCTCCGTGTCCTCCGTGGTAAGAGCGGTTTTATGCCCTTTTGCGGACGCACCAGGCGTCCGTGGATACCTCCCAACCAGCCAAAGGAAACAAAATGGTTCACGTTATCGCCACCGTCGAGCTCGCGCCCGGAACGCGCGAAAAGTTTCTGTCCGAATTCCGTAACGTCATTCCCGCAGTGCGCGCCGAGGCCGGCTGCATCGAGTATGGGCCGGCCGTTGATGCCGACACCGACATCCCGATCCAGTTCAGGATCGGCGCGGACAAAGTGGTGGTGATCGAGAAATGGGAGAGCGTCGCGTCGCTCAAGGCACACGTGGTGGCACCGCACATGCAGACCTACCGCGCCAAGGTGAAAGACTGCGTCCGCGGCATGGAGCTGCGGGTGCTAACGCCGGCCTGAAGACGCGTCGCCGGGCCCGCGCACGATCCGTTTCGTCATTTCGTTTCGGACCGCTGCATCTGCTTCGACAGCCGCCACGCCATCCACGCGAGCACGGCCACGCCCGCGAGCAGCGCGGCCCATAGCCCCCATTTCTTCAGGTCGGCGCGCGGACGTGCCGCCGCTTCGCCCGCCAGCGTCTGTGCGGCACCGGTTGAGGCGACCGACATTTTCGGCTCCTGGTCGGTGCGCCAGCCCGGCACCAGGGTGTCGATGCCGAGCGATCCGGCCAGCGCCTTCGAATTGCCGTAGGCCAGCCGGAACGGTCCGGCGCCTCGCGCCGTGAAAACGATTTCGCGCGGCGTCCAGCCTGCCCTCAGGATCAGCGATCCCGAGCCGATGCCGCCGGTCGCCGGGTCGACGCGCAACAGCCAGTAGCGATGTGAATTCACGCCGACCGCGATGTCCGGGCTGACCAGCTCGCGTCCGTTCTGCTTCAGGCGATAGACAACTTCGCGCGTCACCGGCATCCACTTGTCCTCGGGCTTGCCCCTGGACAGAAACTCGATCGGCACGATGGTATTTTCCTGCGGCAGCCGCAGTGCGAGCCGATCCAGAGGATACCTGCCGCCGAGGTCGGCACGATACTCGCCGGGCTTGCCGGCATCCGGCGTCGCAACGACCTCCTTCCAGGAACGCTCCGGCTGCGCATACTGCTCCGGCGACAATCCCACGATTGCCTTCAGCTCGATGGCCTGCGCCGGGTCGGTCCACATCAGACGCAGGTATTTCGCCTTCAGCGACCGGTACTCGATCGCCTTGCGCTCCAGACGCTGCCCCGCGTGCGCGAGGGCGCCTAACGGCGCCTCCGCTGCCAACGCGGTCCAATGCTTGAGGTCGTCTCCCGCTTCGAGCCGCGCGGAGACCAGGCGATCGGCGGCCGCCGTTCCCCAGTCCACTTCGATGCCGTTCAGCGGCGTCTTCAGCACTGAGGCGTCGATCAGATAGCCGAGCAGCGCCTGCGGCCCGGGCTTCGCGTCGCGTGAACTCAGCCTGACGCTGACCTTGCCGCCGCTCTTGTCGAAACTCAGATCGAGTTCGTCGGACCGCGCATCGCGCGGGCCGCGCAGTGGAAAGAGCGGCAGCGCAACCGGTGCCGGCTTTTCCACTGTCCGCTCGACCGGACGAAACGCATACGGCACCACTTCGCCAGCGCCGTTGAAGACGCGCAGGTCGCGCAGGTCGGGAAATGCCGCCGATTCGTAAACCGCTTGCGGGATCGCCACCCGGTACAGCGCGTCGCCGCCGGGCGTTTCGATCGGCACCGCAAACGCAAAGTCCTCCGGCGATTCCGCGGCCGCCGCAAGACTTACCGTCAACAAGAGTAACGCCTTCACCACGAAGGACACGGAAAAAAAACAGAGCGAAGGAACGGGAATCGTGGTTAGTCCCCCAGGACACTGTTCGCGCACCCGAGTTGGCGATTCTTGCTGCGATGCTTCTTCAACCATCCAAACAAGTTTATTCGAGCATTTACTTTGCCCTCGTTTTTCCTTCGCGTCCTCCGTGGTGAAAGGATTTTGTTCTTCGATCTCGTTTTGAAATCCACGGAACAATTCGGCGATTGCGGACATCATGATTCCTCTGTCTTCTTCGGCGGCAGCGGCGCGAAGTAGCCGATCACGAGCATCAGGACGCCGACGGCGATGAACGACACTATGCGTTCGATCCCGCCCACTTTCGCCAGATCCACCAGGAACAGTTTAACCACGACGGCTGCCATCAGCCCGGCCCCGGAGAACCAGAGTACGCGCAATCCCCGGCGATGCGCCCATAGCATGGCCACCAGCGCCAGCACGGTCCAGAAGATCGACAGCGATGCCTGCGCCAGGTCCGAGCGGAGCATCGCGTCCAGCTGGTACGGAATGCCGGCCCAATGATGCAGAGTGCGCAACAGCACGCCGTTGAGAAAAACGAACGCCGCGCCGCCCAGAACCGCCCGTGGCCACGATGCCGGAATCTTAGCGGCATTGCCGATGCCGTAGCCCGGCAATCCCTTCCACCACATGACCAGGCACGCAAAGGCCAGCAATTGCGCGATGTCGAGCGGATTCAGCAGCGGCACATAGGGCAGCGGATCGGGGTTGCCGTCGTTGCCGAAGTTCGCGTACACCGACCAGCCCAGCAGGAATGCGGCGAGCGGCAGCGCACCGACCCATAGATAGGCCTTCGGATAGCGCATTACCGGCCACGCGATTCCGTGGCTCTTGAGCGCCAGCGTCGCGAGCAAGCCACCGGGCACCAGCGCCCAGGCGATCAGCGGCCATACCTGCCGGCCCTCGACGACATGATCGATCTGCCAGCCAACTTCCCAGGCGCCCACCGCCGCAAGCAGCCACACACCGCTCGCGTGTAACACGGTCATGTAGTCGCTCTCGGACTGGTCATGCCGCCGCAGAATCCGCAGATGGAACAGGAAGGCAATCGGCCATGCCAGCAGGCCGAATCCGGCGAGCGGATGCTGGTGCGGATGGTCGACGACATTCATCCAGAAGATGAGCAGCATGAGCGGCATGAGCGCCAGCGCGGGAAAGCGCGCCATCGCCAATCCCCGTCCCCACAGCGCGCTGAACGCGGCGCACGTGCCGGTGACGAACAGCAGCGATGCATTCAGCTTTTCCTCGAAAGGCACGTGCCGATCGATCTCGTGCAGGCCGCCGAAAGTCCACCAGGCCAGGCCCCAGACAAACACGATGATCGACACCTGCATTTCGAAATGGCCCGCCTTTTCGAAGTGGCGTCCGAGCATCCAGTTGGAAAACAGTGCCGCAGCGGCGATGAATACGCACCCGAGATAGAAGCTGTTGAGGATCGGCGTGTCACCAAAGCTCCGGCCCGCATCCACGACGAAGGCGATGCCCGCCGCGAACTGCAGCAGCAGGCCGAAGGCGCGCGGCAGCCTTCTGCCCTGCTTCGCACCGACCCAATACGCTGCCGCCCCCTCGAGCGCCCAGGCCGCCGACGTCCAGCGGCCGTCGAAGGCGAGCGGGATCGCCAGCGTCGCGAAAATCACGCCCAGCGCCAGGAACGCCTCGACCAGCATACGCAGGGTTTCTGCGTGGCGGCGGTAGAGCGCCGCGGCCAGGACCAGATAGATCGCGGACGCCGCCACCGCACTCCACGCGGCTCCGTACTCGATGTCGTTCACCAGGCGGCTCTGCAGGCCGAATCCGATCAGCGGCGTACCGAACACTATGGTGCTGTCGACGTAGTGCCTGAGTTGTGGCGCCTGCCTCAACGCGAACAACACCGCGATCGCAAGGTACTGCAGGAAGAACAACAGCAGGAACGGCTCGGTGCTCTCGAACAGGTCCGGCCGGTAGAAGCGCGCGCCCCAGACGGCGCCGATGCCGAAAGTGAAGACGAATCCAAGCACGTTGAGCGGACGCCACGCCCGGTGCAGCGCAATGCCCAGAACACCGGCATTGAGCACGGCGTAATAGCTGAACAGAACCACATGGCTGCCGCCCCCGGTCGATGCGAGCACCGGGGCCAGAAAGCCGCCCGACACGCCCAGCACGGCCAGCGACAACGCGTTCTGGAGCACCGCGAGTGCGGCCGAAAGGACCGCGATGGCGACGAGCACGAAGAACGCCGCCTCGCCCGGGATAAGGCTGAACAGGCGGAACGCGCCGAACACCGTGAGATAGAGCAGTCCCACTCCGCCGCCCTGCATCGCCAGCGCATAGACAGGCTTGCGTTCGCGCAACCGCCAGCCGATCACCAGCATCACGACAGCGCCGAGTGCGACGCCGATCAACCTCACCTCGATGGGTAGGTGCGTGTGCTCGTAGGCGTACTTCAGCAGGAACGCCACGCCGAAAAAGAGAACCACCACGCCGACCCTCACCAGCGCGTTGCCTCCGGTCAGCCAGCTCCATGCGCGGTCAAAGAACGAGGGCTCGGCCGGCTGCGAGGCAACGGATTGCGCGTAGGACGGTTCGGCTGTGGAGGATTCGACCGCCGCTTTCGCATCGGCCGGTTGCGGGGGAACCGGAAAAATCGCTTCCCGAATCGGTTGCGGGATTTCGGGTGTCAGCTCTGGTACTGGAGGCGCAGCAGCCGGCTCGGACTGGGCCGCTGTTGCAGTCGCCGGCGCCCCGGGTGCCTGAGTCAACTTCTGGCGCAGTTCCCTGACCGCGGCTTCCAGCGCAGCGACCCGTGTTTCGATTTCGGGTAGGCGGGATTGGCCGCGGAAGAAGGAGATCGCCGCGCCGGCCAGAGCGCCGAACAGACCGCCCCAGAGGATTCCATAACCGCCACCGAATAGGCTTCCGAGAAGGAGCCCGACAAACAACCCGATGAACCACATGGCGTCATTCCTCCGTCAACGGCCTTGGAAGCTCTGCATAACCTCAGCCGATTGGCCCGGCATCTTTGCATACAACCCGCGGAACGCCTAGTCCGGCGGCATAACGCGGACAGATAACGACCGCAGGAAGGGACGCTCCGTTGCCACGCCTTGACCCGGGAGCCGGTGCGGTGTTACTTTGGTGTTACTCCTCGGAGGTGCCCCATGCCCGCTTCCACGACCTTGAAGCTTCCGGAAGACTTGAAACAACGCATTGCCCCGTTGGCGGAATCCGCCGGCAAAACGCCGCACGCATGGATGATAGAGGCCCTCGAAATCCAGGCCGTCCAGGCGGAGCGGCGGAAGGCGTTTGTGGCGGATGCGTTGGCCGCGGAACACGAAGTCCAGCGTTCAGGCAAGGCCCATCCGCTCAAGGATGTGCGCCGGTACATGCGTGACCTTGCCCAGGGCAGGAAAGTCAAACGACCGAAACCGGCGAATTGGTAAGCGCAGGCAATGACGGTTGTCGCGCTTGCGCCTCGCGCGCTGTCCGATCTCGAGAAATTTCGTGATTTCCTTCGAGATATAGATCCCTCCTCCGCAGACTCAACCGTCGGGTTGATCCTCGCCGCTGTCGGCGTGCTTGAGCACCACCCGCTGATGGGCCGCTCCGCCGAGGGCGGTCTCCGCGAGCTCGTGATTTCACGGGGCAAGACCGGATACCTTGCCTTGTACCGCTACGACGAGGCGCGCGATCGCGTGTTGGTTCTCTCCGTTCGCCATCAGCGCGAGGCGGGCTACGCCTGATCACCGCGCCCCGCAGGAAAACAAACACCGGTAGCGTACACGCCGACCCTGCCGCCGCCTGCACGTTCACCAAGGTGTCGAGGCTAAACAGCTCGATCTTTCCGCGCATCAGGTCGGAGATGCGGGGCTGGGTGACGCCCAGCAGCTTGGCCGCCTGCGCTTGTGTCAGGCCGTTCTTTTCAATGTACGCAATCACAGCCATCATGAGCGACGAGCGCGCCTTCATGTGCGCGGCTTCACCGGCGGTGCCCTCGACGGCATCCCAGACGCTTGCGTAACGATCTCTGGTGGCAATTCTCATTCTATACAAGAATTTATATATTCAGTCGACCAGTCGCTACTTCAGCGGCTTATAGCGCAGCCGCCTGGGCTTGGCGCCCTCTTCGCCCAGCCGCTTCACCTTGTCGGCCTCGTATTCCTGGTAGTTGCCGTCGAAGAACACCACCTGCGAGTCGCCTTCGAACGCCAGGATGTGGGAGGCGATGCGGTCGAGGAACCAGCGGTCGTGGGAAATGACCAGCACGCTGCCGGCGAATTCCAGGAGCGCATCTTCCAGCGCGCGCAGGGTTTCCACGTCCAGGTCGTTCGAGGGTTCGTCGAGCAGCAGCACGTTGCCGCCGGCGATCAGCGTCGTGGCCAGATGCAGCCGGCCGCGCTCGCCGCCGGAGAGATTGCCGACGATTTTCTGCTGGTCGGCGCCCTTGAAGTTGAAGCGGCCGGCGTAGGCGCGCGACGGCATTTCGAATTTGCCGACGGTAAGGATGTCCTGCCCGCTGGAAATCGCCTCCCACACCGTCTTCTTGTTGGCGAGCGCGTCGCGGCTCTGGTCCACGTACGCCAGCTTGACCGTGGGGCCGAGCACCGCTTCGCCGCTGTCGGGTTTCTCCTTGCCCGCGATCATCCGGAACAGCGTGGACTTGCCGGCGCCGTTGGGGCCGATGATGCCGACGATCGCGCCGGGCGGAACCTTGAAGCTCAGCTTGTCGATCAGCAGGCGGTCGCCGTAGCCCTTGCTCACGTTCTTGAACTCGATGACGCTGTCGCCCAGCCGCTCCGCGACCGGTATGAAAATCTCCTGGGTCTCGTTGCGCTTCTGGTGCTCGTACGAACTCAGCTCCTCGAAGCGGGCGATTCGCGCCTTGCTCTTGGCCTGGCGCGCCTTGGGGTTGGAACGCACCCACTCCAGTTCCTTCTGCATCGACTTGATGCGGGCGGATTCCTGCTTGGCCTCGATCTCCAGCCGCGCTTCCTTCTGCTCCAGCCAGGAGCTGTAGTTGCCTTTCCAGGGGATGCCGTGTCCGCGGTCGAGTTCCAGGATCCACTGCGCCGCGTTGTCGAGAAAATAGCGATCGTGGGTCACCGCCACCACGGTTCCCGGAAATTTCTGCAGGAACTGCTCCAGCCAGTCCACGCTTTCGGCGTCGAGGTGGTTGGTCGGCTCGTCCAGCAGCAGCATGTCGGGCTTGGACAGCAAGAGCCTGCACAGCACGACGCGGCGTTTCTCGCCGCCAGACAGTTTTTCGATCTTCGCGTCCCACGGCGGCAGGCGCAGCGCGTCGGCGGCGATCTCGAGCTGGTGCTCGACGTTGTCGCCCGAACTGGTGGCCAGAATGGCTTCGTACTTCGCCTGCTCGGCGGCGAGCTTGTCGAAGTCGGCGTCCGGCTCGGCATAAGCGGCGTAGATCTCTTCGAGCTTCCGTTTCGCTGCGAACACTTCGCCGAGGCCCTCCTCGACGGCCTCGCGCACCGTCTGCTTGGGGGCGAGCTGCGGTTCCTGAGGCAGGAAGCCGATGCGAAGATCGGGCATCGGGATGGCTTCGCCTTCGATGTCCTTGTCCAGGCCGGCCATGATCTTGAGCAGGCTGGATTTGCCCGATCCGTTGAGGCCGAGCACGCCGATCTTGGCGCCGGGAAAAAAGGACAGCGAAATATCCTTGAGGATCTGGCGTTTGGGCGGGACGATTTTGCCCACCCGCTGCATGGTGTAAACGTACTGAGCCATGAATCTGAAATCGCCGAAGGTTCGAAGAGCGGAGGATTATAAGCGAGGGCGCATTGGAGCGAGGTGAAAGGTTAAAGGTAAAAGGGGAAAGGATAAAAGCAAAAAAGGTGCAATCCGGAATCAAAAGAACGCATTTCATCTTCAACTTTCAGCTTTGACCTTTTACCTCGACCTCCGCCAGACACCAGCCACGTGCCACTGTAATTCCGGTGCCCTGTGCTGCGTGCCGCGAGAGAATCGGGACTCGGGGCTCGGTAAGAATCAGGCAGCCGAAGGCCGGCAATAAGAGCGTTGACGCAAAGGGTTCCCTTCAATACCTTATTTTCTATACCCGCTCGACGGGTGCCCTTGAGGGGTGCGCAGAGACAACACAGCGCGAAGCGATTTGTTGCGGCGGACACTAACCTTCAGGTTACGTGGAAGCCAAAAAGAGGGAGGTACGCAAAGGAAGGCGACGAATGTTCTCGAATCCCTGGTGCTCTCATGGGCTCGCGGAGGCGGGGCAAACGTGGATCAAAGTCCAAAGTCAGGAGTTGGCTGAAAGGTGTGCGGCGCGCAGGATCCGCGGCGGGAGAAGCGCGAAATATCATGAAATTCAAGGCATGCCCGGATTTTTATGCACCTCGCAGGTGCCTTTTTCTACACCTGGAAGGTGTCTACTTCTAGTTGAACTAAACCGCTTACGCGGTGGTGGTCCCAGCTTCACCGTCCGGTGAAGTAATTCGAAACGAAGTAGCGGTTCGATCGGCATCGGTGAGGCGGTGT
>JBOIFZ010000245.1:0-5999 GCA_050741735.1 Burkholderiales bacterium | reverse complement strand
GCCTTCCCCGGCATCAGGCTCGGCGGGGGGATGTTCTCGTTTTTCACCGAACTCAATCGCAAGCGCGTGCCCCCGCAACGGCTGGACTTCGTGCACAACACCACCTGCCCGATCGTGCACGCCGCCGACGACCGCTCGGTGATGGAAACGCTGGAGGCGCTCCCCTACCAGGTGAGCACCGCGCGCTCCTTCATCGGCAAGACGCCTTATCGAATCGGGCCGAGCGGCATCGGCTGCCGCGACAATCCGCACGGCGCCACATGGACCCCGAACCCGGACAACGTACGCGTGTGCCTGACCAAGCTGGAGCCGCGCCAGCGCGGACTTTTCGGCGCGGCCTGGACGCTGGGGTACATCGCCACTTTCGCCCGCACCGGCATCGAGGCCATTTCCACGGGGGCGCCGACCGGGCCGCTCGGCATCATTTACCGCAAGGCGGAACACAAGCAGCCGTGGTACGACGGACTCTCCGGCCCGGCCGTGTTCCCGGTGTATCACGTGATCAGCGGTCTTACCCGCGGCGCGGGGCAGAAGCTGGTCGCAGCAACCTCCTCCGACAACCAGAAAGTGGAATGCCTGGCCTACCGCGGCAAGGGCGGCATCACGCTGTGGCTGGCCAACCTCACCGCCGGCGAGCAGAAAATGCAGATCGCCGGTGCGAAAGGCGCGGTATTCGGCTCGATGCTCGACGAGGACAGTTTCGTGGGCGCGACCACCGATCCGCGCGGTTTCCAGAAGTCGTGGAGGCCGATGAAGGATACTTTGACGCTGAAACCGTACGCAGTGGCGATCCTGTCGATCAACGACTGACGAAGACTAAAACGCCTTTCGGGGCGTAACAACAAGGGAGGATCATGGACAAGTCACACCGCAGGGTACTCATGGCGTCCGCCGTCGGCTCGGCACTCGAGTGGTACGACTTCTTCATCTACGGCACGGCGGCGGCGCTGGTCTTCGGCGACTTGTTCTTCCCCAAACTCGACCCGACGGTTGGCACGCTTGCGGCATTTGCAACCTTCGGCGTTGGATTCTTCGCGCGGCCGTTCGGCGGCATGGTGTTCGGCCACCTCGGCGACCGGCTCGGGCGCAAGCCGGTGCTGGTCATCACGTTGATGCTGGTGGGGATCGGCACTTTCCTGATCGGCCTGTTGCCGACTTACGAGACAGCCGGCATCTGGGCGCCCGCCATGCTGGTGGCGTTGCGGTTGGTTCAGGGGTTCGGCGCCGGCGCGGAATACGGCGGCGCGGTGATCCTCGCGGTCGAGCACGCCCCTCCAGGCAAGCGCGGATTCTTCGGCAGTTGGGCGGCAATCGGCGTGAATTTTGGCCTGCTGCTCGCCACCGGTGTTTTCGCACTGGTCACGCTGTTAACCAAGGAAGATTTCCTGAGCTGGGGTTGGCGCATCCCGTTCTTGCTGAGCATCGTCCTGATCGTGTTCGGCTTCTACATCCGCGCCCGCGTATCGGAAACTCCGGTCTTCAGCGAGATCGCAGCCAACGCCAAGGCTGCGCGCTCGCCGGTGAAAGAAGCCTTTCTCAAGCACCCGCGCGAATTCCTGGTGGTGTTCGGCGCGCGTCTCGCAGAAAACGGATTGGGCTTTCTGTACCCGGTATTCACGCTGAGTTACATGACCAAGCAGCTCGGTCTTTCCCGGACCATGGTGCTTTCCGGGATCATGTGCGCGTATGCGATCTCGCTTTTCACCATTCCCTTCTTCTCCGCGCTATCGGACCGCATCGGCCGGCGCCCGGTTTATGGCGGCGCGGCGCTGTTCTCCGCCGTGATGGCGTTTCCATTCTTCTGGATGGTGAACACCGGCTCGCCGGTACTGGTATGGCTTGCACTAATTCTGGTGATTGCCATCGGTGTCGCCGGGATGTTCGGTTCACAGGCGGCGTACTTCGCGGAACTGTTCGGCGCGCGCTTGCGCTACAGCGGCTTCGCCTCCGCCCGCGAATTGGGCTCTCTGCTCGCAGGCGGCCCCGCGCCCTTCGTCTCCGGCCTGCTGCTGATATGGGCGGGCGGCCAGCCCTGGGGCGTGGCCGGCTACATCATCGTGCTGTCGCTGCTCACCGTGATCGCGATCTATTTCGGTCCCGAGACTTATCGCAGCGACATTCACGCCGACAAGGGCAAGTCCTAGGCACAACTTTTGCTGTTGTGGTATTAGTGTAGAGGGTTACAGAGTCTTAAAGAACCACCTCTAGAGCGTTGACGCAAACGTCAAAGGAATCTTTGAAGAGTCAATAGGCGCATGGGTACAATGGAGCCACGAACCCGCTGCAATTTCCGGACTCGCGCATAGAAATGGAACGTCGGAACAACTACGATGTGACCAACCAGGTCAATACCACCGACCCGGCGGCGGTAAACGGCGAAGTCAGCCGCATCTTCGTCGCGCTCTACCCGAGGGCATCAACCCGGGTTCTCAACCGATCTTTCAAGGATCTCGTCCGGCTTCACCTCGGCGAGTATCCGGGCTACCGGGCCAGCGACACCGGCTACCATAACCTGCAGCACACGCTCGACGTTACCCTGGCAATGGCGCGGCTGATGGACGGGTACGAACGCTCACACGACCGCGCCGACGCCCTGGGTCCCAAACTGTTCGGCTTCGGCGTCGTCACGGCGTTATTTCACGATGTCGGCTATCTGCGCCGCACCAGAGATATGCGGCACAGGAATGGCGCGGAATATACGCTCAAGCACGTGACTCGCGGCGCCAAGTTTCTCGAGGAGTACCTCATCAGGCTGGGCTTGGCAAAGCTCGCCCCAGTGGCCTCGCGAGTCGTCCACTTTACCGGCTATGAGCGGCCGGTCCACAAGATCAGGGTGCCGAATCTCACTTTCCGTCTGCTCGGCTACATGCTTGGCACGGCGGACATCATTGCCCAGATGTCGGACCGCTGCTATCTGGAAAAGTGTCGCGACCGTCTGTTTGTAGAGTTCGTTGAAGGCGGACTGGCCGCCCGAGACAAGGCCGACCACCGGGAAGGCGTGAAATTCAAATCGGCGGAAGACCTGGTGGTGAAGACACCGGGCTTTTACAAGAGCGCGATGGCTCGGCTCAACGATGAGCTCGGCGGCGTGTATCGCTACGCCGAGACGCACTTCGGGGGCCGGAACTTCTACATTGAAACGATCTACAACAGTATCCCGTTCGCGACCAAAGTTGCCAAAGAACGAAACCTGACACTGTTGCGGCGCTCGCCGCCGCGTCCCCCCTAATAGCAAAAACGACAGGGGTCACGACGAGCCGACTCCGGATTCAAGAACGACGCCAGCCGCACGACGCGGGTGTGTGCAACCAGGGAAGCGCTGACCAAGTGTTGAGCGGCTACGCCGGCACGCCTAGAATCATCCTCGTGCCCCCGTTTCTTCGCAGCGAAAGAGTTCCCAGGAGACGTCGGATGAAGACCCCGCTTTGCTCTGTCGGCATATTGCTGCTTACTCTCGGACTGGCGGATTCGGCGCTGGCTCTGAACCCGGGCGACCGGGTGGACAACTTCCGGCTGCTGGACCAGAACGGCGCTTCCCACGAACTGTATTACCTGTCCGACGCCAAGACCGTGGTAATCATGGTGCATGGCAACGGCTGCCCCATCGTCCGCAACACGGTGCCGGGACTGAAGGAGATCCGCGACCGGTATCGCATCCAGGGTGTGGAATTCCTGCTGATCAATCCCAACCTGCAGGATGGCCGCGATGCCGTGGCCGGGGAAGCGGCCGAGTTCGGCATCGACTTCCCGATCCTGGTGGACGAGACGCAACTGATCGGCGAAACGCTGGGTGTCATCCGCACGGCCGATGTGTTCGTGATCGACCCGAAAAACTGGAAACTCGTCTATCGCGGCCCGATGGACGACCGCATTGCCTACGGCACGCAGCGCCCTGTTGCCAGCAAACACTACCTCACCGACGCACTCGACGCGATGCTGGCTGGAAAGCCGGTCACGGTAGCTCGGGCCGAGGCGCTGGGTTGCATCGTGAACTTCCCTGAGCGCGACCGTCGCGACGCTCACGCGAAGATCTCCTATTCCGAGCGCATCGCACCGCTGCTCGCGGATCGCTGCGCATCCTGCCACCGCGAGGGCGGCGTCGCCCCTTGGGCGATGAACGGCTACGACAAGGTGCGCGGTTTTGCGCCAATGATCCGCGAAGTGATCCGGACGAAAAGGATGCCTCCGTGGCATGCCGATCCGCACTTCGGCAGTTTCGTCGGCGACCGTTCGATCAGCAACGAAGACGCGAAAACGCTGGTGCACTGGATCGAGGCCGGCGCGCCGCGCGGAAAGGGGCCCGACCCGCTCGCCGCGCTGGACACCAAATGGTCCGAGTGGACGCTGGGCAAACCGGATCTAATCGTCGAAGTGCCCGCCTACGAAGTACCGGCCACCGGCGTGGTCAGCTACCAGTATCCGGTCGCACCTAATCCGCTGGGACGCGACGTCTGGATACGCGCGATCGAAATCCTTCCCGGAGACCGTTCGGTAGTGCACCACGTTCTGGCCGGGATCGACGACCCGGACAACGGCGAGCGGCGCGCCATACGCGGCCAGATCGGCGAACTGGGCGGCTACGCGCCGGGCAAGAATGCGGCCCTCTACCCCGCGGATACCGGAATTTTTCTACGCAAGGAAGCGGCCTTCCGGTTCCAGATGCATTACACGCCCAACGGCAAGGCGATTACCGACGTGACCCGGGTCGGCTACTACCTCTACGACAAGCCGCCGAAACACGCGCTCGAAATGGCCATGATTCTGGATGCGTCACTGGAGATCCCGGCAAACGCCAAGGCGCACTGGCAATCGCTTGAACAGGTGTTCGACCGCGACGTGATGCTCTACAGCCTGCTGCCGCACGCGCATCTGCGCGGGCGCGCCGCGCGATTCACCGCGCACTATCCGGACGGCAGCACGGAGATCCTGCTGTCGGTGCCGAAATACGACTTCAACTGGCAGCCTCTGTATGTGTTGAACCCGTCGAAGCTGATTCCTGCCGGCACCCGTGTCGTGCTCGACATGACCTGGGACAATTCCGCACAGAACCCGGCCAATCCCGATCCCACCCAGGTGGTGCGTTGGGGAGACCAGACCTGGGAAGAAATGAACGTCGGATGGTTTCGTTTCCGCGAGGCCGACGATGACGATCGTGCGGCCGCAGCGGCGCTCAAGGCCGGCCGGCGTTCTGCCGCCCAAGCAGGGCACCAGGCCAATCAGATTAATGGCGAGTTGCACCAAGGGATTCCGAATGCCGGTAAATAGCGGCTTCGACTATAAGCAGAAACCTGAACATCGTATTGACCTCTCGCGCGAAGCCAGGCGGGTGCGCGTCGTCGTCGCCGGCGAGACCATCGCCGAGAGCAGCGACACGATCACATTGAACGAATCGACCTACCCGCCGGTCTACTACTTCCCGCGCAAAGACGTACGCATGGACGCTCTCGTGCCCACCGATCGCCACACCTACTGTCCGTACAAAGGCGAGGCTTCGTATTTCAGCATTTCCGTGGGCGGACGTACGATCGAGAACGCCGTCTGGAGCTACGAACACCCTTATGACAAGATGGCCGAGATCAAGGCGTACCTGGCCTTCTACCCGCGGAAAGTCGACCTGATCGAGCCAGGCTAGTGCGCGGGATCGCAATCTACGTTCTGCCGGAATCCCGATAACCGCGGCGGCTGGAGGCGGCTCAATCCCCGCTCGACTCCGCGCGGACGGATCCATTAGAGGAGACGCACATGATTGCGGTGATCTTCGAGGTATGGCCGGCCGAAGGACGTGCCGCTGAGTATTTTGATCTCGCGGCTGCCCTCAAGGCCGATCTGGAGAAGATTGACGGATTCGTATCGGTCGAGCGCTTCGAAAGCCTGACCACACGCGGCAAATTTCTGTCACTGTCGTTCTGGCGTGACGATGAGGCGATCCGCCGATGGCGCAATCTCACGGCGCATCGAATGGCGCAGGCAAGAGGCCGCGGCGGGGTGTTCGCCGACTA
>JBOIFZ010000244.1:0-7190 GCA_050741735.1 Burkholderiales bacterium | reverse complement strand
CGGGATCAGCGGCACGATCATTTCGGAGGCGAGATCGTTGAACAGGCTGACGAAGCCGAGCACGATCACGGTACGGGGAAGGCGGGAATTCAAATTAAGGTCCGAGGGCCGAGGTACGAGGGCCGAGGCAAACCGGATTGTGCCTGAGATCACTCGGGCCTCGTACGTCGGCGGCGGACCTGGTTACTTATCGGCTAGAATTCGCCCCTACGCCCCGGTAGCTCAGTGGATAGAGCAACCCCCTCCTAAGGGGTAGGTCGCACGTTCGATTCGTGTTCGGGGCGCCAGCGGATGGGTTCAGGCCGACGATCTGCGTGCGATGACGGCGAACGGCGGTTAGCGGTGAGGGGTGAGGGGTCAAGAATCGGTGATTGAGTGATTCAGTAATTAGGTGATTGAAACCAGTCACTCAATCACTGAATCACTGAATCACTGAATCACTCAATCACCATTCACTGTTCCTTTCACCGTTCACTGCTTCATTCAGCCCTTGATCCTGCTCAGGTACTCGCCGGTGCGGGTGTCGATCTCGATCTTATCGCCGATGGCGCAGAACAGCGGCACGCGCACTTCGAAGCCGGTGGCAATCTTGGCGGGCTTGAGCACCTTGCCCGAGGTATCGCCGCGCACGGCCGGCTCGGTGTAGGCGATTTCCCGCACCACTGTGTTGGGCAGCTCCACCGAGATCGCCCTGTCGTCATAGAACACCACCTGGCAGGGCAGGCCCTCCTCGAGATAGTTGAGCGCGTCGCCCATGTCCTCCTTGTCCACCTCGTACTGGTTGTACTCGGCATCCATGAACACGTACGAGGGCTCGGCGAAATACGAGTACGTCAGCTCCCTGCGGTCGAGGACCAGGTTCTCGAGCTTTTCGTCGGCCTTGTAGACCACCTCGCTGACGCCGCCGGTCAGCAGGTTCCTGAGTTTCATCTTCATGACGGCGGCGTTGCGGCCGCCCTTGTTGTATTCGGCGCGCTGCACGACCATCGGATCCTTGCCGACCATGATCACGTTGCCGGCCCGCAGTTCCTGTGCCTGTCTCATCGTGTTTCCTGACAAATTGTGGGTTGGGCGAAAAAAGCTTTGAATTATAGCCTTTCCGAACAAAATTTAGCCAGATTCCCGGCCAGATCGCCGGGCGTGGCGAGACGTTTTTCCCAGCGCTGCGCCAGTTCCAGATATTCCGGCCCGGTGCAGGCTGCCCAGGCTGCCGCCAGCCCTTCGACCGCGGCAAACCCGTTCCACACCGTCCACAGCGTGGTCAGATTCGCGCCGGTGTCGGGGCCGGCGTGCTCGAGATAGCGGGCGAGGAAAGCCTCGACCTTCAGCCGGTGCGCATCGCCGGCCTGCGGATAGGCCTGCCAGACCAATGGCCGTGCCGCCAACTGCGCACGCATGAAGGAATCCTCGCCGCGCACGAAATTCCAGTCGCAGGACCACAGCATGCGGTCGTAGTCGTCCTGCGAAAGGAAGGGAAGCACTTGCGCGGTGAGTGCGCCGTCGCGCCCGCCTCCCGCCAGGCCGCGCGCCGCGAGCACATCCGCGACCGCCGTGCCGGCGAACGCAAACGCGCGCACCGGGCGCCCTCCGCCGGCCCAGGCGTCCAGGAGCGCAGCTACCGGCGAGTGCGTATAACAGAACAGCGAGACCAACTGCTCCCCCTGCGCCCGCGGCGGCACGCCAAGCGAGGCCAGATGCCGCGCCACGCCGTCCGCGTCGGACTGGAATTCCAGCCGCCTGCCGGCCAGTCCCTTCTCGATCAGCGCCCCGCCGGTTCCGGAGGCGAAGCCAGGGAAGAAAAAAAACTTCGTCAGAGGCAACCGCGGATGCGGCGACGGCAGGCCGTGGCCGCCGCCGACCCAGGGCTCCGCGCTCAGGTACTCAAGATTGACCCACACGGGCGGCGGCGCACGCGCGGCCATGGCCTCGACATACGACGCCGGCAGTTCGCACCCGAAAGTCTCCACCACCACATCGCCAGGCTCCACCGCCGGAAACGGCGTGAACCAGCGCCGCACCTCGATGGCGTCGAGCGACTGCATGTCGGCTCCGGGATCGAGCGCCGGCGCCAGCCGCCTGAAGGTCGCCAGATCATCGACCCACAGCCGCACCTCGGCGCCGTGTTCGGCTGCAAGCTGGCGCGCCAGCCGCCAGCTCACGCCGATGTCGCCGAAGTTGTCGACGACGTTGCAGAAAATGTCCCAGCGCATGAAATCAGGGCCGAGTTTCGAGGGCCCAGGTCCAAGTATAAAAACGAAAACGCTGAGAATTACACATCGGTAAATCCTTTGAGCATCGAGGGTTGGCAGTTACTCGGCCCTCAGTCCTCGGCCCTCGTACCTGCATTCAGGCCATTCCCCCGTTTATCGAGATGACCTGGCCGGAGATGTAGCCGGCTTCGTCGGACGCCAGAAATGCGGCCAGCGCCGCAACTTCTTCGGGCGTGCCGGCGCGTTTCATCGGCACCATCGCATCGATCGTCTCTTTGGGGAAAACCTGCGCGGTCATCGGGGTGGCGATGATGCCCGGCGCGATCGCGTTGACAGTGATGCCGCGCGAGGCCAGTTCCAGCGCCAGCGACTTGGTGGCACCGTGCAGACCGGCCTTGGCCGCCGCATAATTGACCTGGCCGCGGTTGCCCATGACGCCTGTCAACGAGGAGACGTTGATGATGCGGCCCCAGCGGGTCCCCATCATTGGCAGCAGCAATGGCTGGGTGACGTTGTAGAAGCCATTGAGCGACACGTCGATCACGCGATCCCACTGTTCGCCGCGCATCGCCGCGAGCGGCGCGTCATCGTGCACGCCGGCATTGTTGACCAGCACCTGAATCGGCGCCTCGTCGACAAGCGCGCCGAGCGCCCTGCCGGCGTCGATGCGGTCGGTTACGTCGAAAGCGACTGCCTGCGCCTTCGCCCCGCCCGCGCACAATTCCGCGGCGAGCCCTTGCGCGGCCTCCAGCCGGCTATTGGCGTGCACGATCACCTGCAAGCCCCGGGCCGCGAGCATGCGGCAGATCGCCGCGCCGATTGCACCGCTGCCGCCGGTCACCAGTGCGCGTTTCGCCCGCGTTGCATCAATCATTGCCGAATTCTGCCGGAAATATTCTCTTGGGTCTGCGGTTTGCTGCGGGTAATATTCGCCACACCACCCGAACCCGCTTTCTGACCGGAAATGTCGACGACAGCATCGCAATTCTGCGCTCCGGGGATGCCGGCGTGATTGCGCCGGCTGCTGAGGCGCATTCCGCCGCTTCGCATTGCGACGTGTTCGTTCTCGGCGGCGGTCCCGCAGGTTCGACCATCGCCGCCCTGCTCGCCGAACGCGGCTGGAACGTGGTGATCGCGGACAAGGAGCGCCATCCGCGCTTCCACATCGGCGAATCGCTGCTGCCGATGAACTTGCCGATGCTCGACAGGCTCGGAGTCAGGGAGCAAGTGGAGCGCATCGGCTTGATCAAGTACGGCGCCGAATTCACTTCGCCGCAGCACGGGGCGCCGGTCACTCTCAATTTCTGCGACGCCTGGGACAAAGCCTTTCCCTATTCCTACCAGGTGCGCCGATCCGTCTTCGACCTCATCCTGTTCAGCAACTGCACCACCAGGGGCGCGCAAGCTTTCGAGGAGTGCCGGGTGACCGGCGTGGAGTTTCCGTCCGGCGAAGACTTGCGCGTCCGTGCCGCGACCAAAGAGGGCGGTGCACGCGAATGGCGTGCCCGCTTCTTCGTCGACGCCTCCGGCCGCGACACTTTTCTGGCCAACCGCTTCGGCATCAAGCGCCGCAATTCGCGCCACAACAGCGCGGCGATCTACGGCCATTTCGAGGGGGCGAAGCGCCTGCCGGGCAAAGAGGAAGGCAACATCAGCATCTTCTGGTTCGAGCACGGCTGGTTCTGGTTCATTCCCCTGATCGACGGGGCGACCAGCGTCGGCGCGGTGTGCTGGCCGTATTACATGAAGACCCGCAAGACCGATCCTGCGCGCTTTCTGCTCGACACCATCGCGCTTTGCCCTGCACTCGCCGAACGATTGCGCGATGCAACGCTCAGCGCCGGGGCCACCGCCACCGGCAATTACTCGTATTACTCCGAGCGCATGTACGGCGATCGCCACATCATGCTCGGCGACGCGTTCGCCTTCGTGGACCCCGTGTTCTCTTCCGGCGTCATGCTGGCGATGAACAGCGCCTTCCTCGGCGCCGACGCGGTGGATGCCAGCCTCCGCGATCCGGCCACGGCCGACGCGGCCCTGCGCAGTTTCGACGAGAACGTGCGCACAGGAGTGAAGGAATTCTCCTGGTTCATATTCCGAATGACCAATCCGACCATCCGCGACCTGTTCATGGGACCGCAGAACCTGCTGCGTATGCAAGAGGCACTGCTGTCGCTTCTTTCCGGGGACCTGTTCCGCGGCACGCCGATCCACTGGAGCCTGGGTGTCTTCAAGTGCCTGTATTACCTTAACAATCTCGCCAGTCCGTGGCGCACCTTCAACGCCTGGCGCGGGCGCAGGCGGGCGATACGCGACCTGCAGGACGAGTCTCCGGCACACGCGTGAAGCAGCGGCGACGCGGCCGGATTCCGCCACTGCGATGGAATACTCTCCCATGCGGTGGGCTGGTACTTTCCATGATGGTTGTAACTCCGGTCGCAGGTTCGGCCGAACTGCCACTCTGGGAAGCCGGGGCCGGCGCGGCAGTGATCGACTTTCCCGACTACCGCGGAGCGGACGAGCGCCGCGTGCTTGTGCTCCCCTTCCCCTACGTCGTCTATCGCGGCGAGTTATTGCGGGCCGACCGCGAAGGACTGCGCGGGAAGTTCTTCGGGAGCGACCGGGTGGATCTGCACCTGAGTGTGAACGGCTCGATCCCCGTGGACAGTTCCGACAACGCCGCGCGGCGCGGCATGCCGGACCTGGATCCGACGCTCGAAATCGGGCCGCGACTCGATCTCAAACTCCTGCGCAGACCCAACCGCGGCATCGAAGTGACGCTTCGACTTCCAGCGCGCACCGTGATTGCGTCCGACTTCTCGCACTCGAAAAACGTCGGCTGGGTGTTCCAGCCGCAACTCAATGTGGACTTTCGGGGTATCTGGCCCGGCGAAGGCTGGAACCTCGGCCTCGCGGCGGGACCACTGTATGGCGACAAGCGTTATCACAACTATTTCTACGGCGTGGCTCCGGCATTTGCCACGCCACAACGTCCTGCCTTCAACGCCGAAGGCGGCTACTCTGGCAGCCACATCCTCGGCGCCGCCAGCAAGCGCTTTCGTTCCTTCTGGGTGGGCGGCTTCGTGCGGCTGGATACGCTCGCGGGCGCAACGTTCGAAGCCAGCCCTCTGGTCCGGCAAAATGAATCGTTTGCCGCGGGCTTTGCGATCGCGTGGATACTCGGAAGATCGCAGACGATGGTCGAGGCGGAAGAGTGAGCGCGTTTGCGCCAGACAATGAATGAATCTTCACAGGAGCATCGGCAGCAACCGGGCACGGTAGGGCAGATCGTGACGATGCCGCAAGGTTCGCCGGACCGCGACTTCGAGCGGGCGCCGCTGTGGTTCCTGGCCCGCCCGGCGCGCCTGGCTTACGAATACTTCGTTTTCTGTTTCGGATACCTGTACTTCGGCACCGGGTGTGCCCTGGTTTCGCTGGTCAGCACGGTGTTGCACCCGCTCCTTTCTGCCCGCTTCGGCGTGCCGCTGGGCCGATGGATGACGGGCATGCATTTTCGCGGCTTCCTGGCACTGCTCAGGGCCAGCGGGCTGGCGCGTATCGACCTGGTTGCGCTCGATCAGCTTGGCGGCGAGCGTTCGATCATCATAGCGCCCAACCATCCCTCCCTGCTGGATGCCGTATTCATCATCTCGCGCCTGCCGCAAACCGCCTGCATAATGAAAGCCGGGATATGGGACAGCTTTTTCCTCGGCGGAGGCGCGCGACTCTCGGGCTACATTCGCAATGACGCGCCGATAAACCTGATACGGCAGTCGGTGGACGAACTGCATACCGGGCATCAGTTGCTGGTATTTCCGGAGGGTACGCGCACGCGCGAGCCTCCAATCAACGCTTTCAGGGGCGGCTTTGCGCTGATGGCGAAGAAATCCGGCGCGGCGGTGCAAACGGTATTCATCGAAACCAACAGCGCGTTTCTGTGCAAGGGCTGGCCGCTGCTGAAAAAACCGGACTTCCCGCTGTTCTACCGCGCGCGCCTGGGAACGCGGTTTACTGCCGAAAGCGACGTCAAGGCCTTCGTGTCGAAGCTGGAAAACTACTATCGCCAGGAACTCTCTACGCCGGTCCTGGCCGAGCCACCGGCCGCTCGCGAATCGCGCCGGGACGCGTCGGTATCGTAGGCATTGCGGTCTAGAATGGCGGCGTCGCAATTTCGGCATGACGCCGTCAGACAACTCCAAAAAAAGCAATCCGGCATGCCTGATCGCTCGCAGACGCATCTGGTTCTGATCCCCAGTTACGACACCGGCGACAAGGTGCTTGAAACGGTCCGCGACGCGCGGCGTTTCTGGGAGCCGGTGTGGGTCGTGGTTGACGGGAGTACCGACGGCACTGCGGAGCGGCTGCAGGCCCTCGCGCGCACCGATGCAGGACTACGGGTGTTCGTGCTCCCCCGCAACCAGGGCAAAGGCGCCGCGGTGCTGCACGGCCTGCGCGCGGCCGTGGCGCAAGGCTACACCCACGTGCTGACGATGGACGCCGACGGCCAGCACGCGGCCGAGCGCATCCCCGCATTCATGCAGATGTCGGCGCAGCAACCCTCGGCGCTGGTGCTGGGCAAACCGATGTTCGACGCCACCGCCCCCAGACTGCGGGTGGTGGGCCGGCGCATTTCCAACTGGTGGGCAAACCTGGAAACGCTGTGGGCGGGCATCGGTGACTCGTTGTTCGGCATGCGCGTCTATCCGGCAGCGGCGCTGCTGCAGTTGATGGAGTCGCAGCGCTGGATGCGGCGTTTCGACTTCGACGTCGAAGCCGCGGTGCGGCTGGTATGGCGCGGCGTACGCCCGGTCAACCTGCGTGCGCCGGTCCGCTACTTCCGCCCCGAGGAAGGCGGCGTGTCGCACTTCAACTACCTGCGCGACAACGCGCTGCTCAGCTGGATGCACGCCAGGTTGTTCGTCGGTTTCTGGATCAGATTGCCGTTGTTGATTTCAAGGAAGCTGGGAAAAGAGAGAAAAG
>JBOIFZ010000243.1:0-11656 GCA_050741735.1 Burkholderiales bacterium | reverse complement strand
GGCTACGAAGTCGTCATGGCTGTCGACGGCGAGGAAGGCGTCGCAAAGGCGCAGAGCGAAGCACCGGCGCTGATCCTGATGGACATGAGCCTGCCCGGCATCGACGGCTGGGAAGCCACGCGGCGTCTGAAGGCTGCGCCTCAGACCCAGAAGATCCCCGTCATTGCGCTGACCGCGCATGCGATGACGGACGACCGCGCCAAGGCTTTGGCCGCCGGCTGCGACGACTTCGATACCAAGCCGGTAGAGCTCACCAGGCTGCTGTCCAAGATGCAGACCTTGCTCGGAAAGGATGCCGCTTCGTGAGCATGGATCGAGCGGCGCTCGCCTACTTGCGGCATGAGCTGCGCACCCCGCTTAACCACATCATCGGCTATAGCGAGATGCTGCTCGAGGACGTCGCGGATGGCGACCTGGCGGCGCTCGAGCCGGGCCTGCGCCGGGTGCACGAGGACGCGCAGCGGCTGCTCGCCATCATCAACGATCTGGTGCGGGCCGATGCGGCGCACGTCGATCTCGAACGCCTGTCGGCTGAGCTGGCCGAGCCGCTGAGTTCAGTGATCACGAGTGTGGCGGAACTCAAGCTCCGGGCCACGCGGGCGGGGGCGGAACGCGCGGGACAGGATCTCGACAGGGTGGCGTCCGCCGCAAGCGCGCTGCAATCGGTGATCACGAACGGAGTCCGCGTGCCCGACGCGCAATCCGCGACCCATTCTGTGGCGGCCGTTCCTGCGCCTGCCGCAGAAGCGCGAGTGGAAGCCGGCGCAATCCTGATCGTCGACGACAACCTGGCGAACCGGGAGATGCTCGGGCGCCGGCTGGAACGCGAGGGCCATCGGGTGCAACTGGCCGCCGGCGGGCGCGAGGCGCTCGATTTGCTGCGCCGGCAAGGTTTCGACCTGGTGCTGTTGGACGTGATGATGCCGGAGGTGGACGGCTACGAAGTGCTGCAGCAGCTCAAGGCGGATACGGCCTTGCGGGAGATTCCCGTGCTGATGATTTCAGCGCTCGACGAGATGGAAAGCGTCGTGCGCTGCATCGAACTGGGGGCGGAAGACTACCTGCCGAAACCGTTCGACCCCGTGCTGCTGCGCGCGCGCATCGGCGCCTGCCTCGAGAAGAAGCGGCTGCGCGACCGCGAAGCGCAGCACGTGCAGGAGCTCGCGGAGTGGAACCGGACGCTCGAGCAGCGCGTCGCGGAGCAGGTCGCCCTGGTCGAGCGGCTCGGCCGGCTCAAGCGCTTTTTCTCCCCTCAGCTTGCAGAACTGATCGTGACAGGCGGCGCGGACGACCCGCTGAAGACGCATCGTCGCGATGTGACTGTCTGCTTCCTCGACCTGCGCGGCTTCACGGCGTTCGCCGAGAGCGCGGAGCCCGAGGAGGTCATGGGCGTGCTGCGGGAGTATCACGCCGGGATGGGGAAACTCATTCTCGAGCACGAAGGCACGCTCGAGCGCTTCACCGGCGACGGCATGATGATCTTCTTCAATGACCCGGTGCCGGTACCCAACCCCGGCGAGCGCGCGGTGCGGATGGCGCTGGCGATGCGCGAGCGCGTCGCGGAGTTGATCGGCAAATGGCGCAAGCTCGGCTATGAGCTCGACCTGGGAATCGGCATCGCGCAAGGCTACGCGACCATCGGTGCGATCGGCTTCGAAGGGCGGTGGGACTACGGTGCAATCGGCTCGGTGACCAACCTCGCGGCGCGTCTGTGCGGTGAGGCGAAGCCGGGCCAGATCCTGATTTCCAAGCGCGTCCTGGCGACGATGGAAGAGCTTCTGCAGGTGGAATCCGCAGGCGAACTCTCGCTCAAAGGGTTCAACCGACCGATCCCTGCGTTCAACGTCCTGGGCCTCGCGTCTTAGAGGCGGCCGTATCGGCCCGGGAAAGAGGTCACGACGCGTAATTGCTTTTGGATCGCGCCGGCGCTGTTTGCCGCTTTCCTTTGCTTCTCCGCCCCGGCTGCCGACTGGGGGCCGCTGTCCCGCGCACAGGCCCTCGAGCAGGCCGGCCAGATGGACAAGCGCCGCGGTGGCGTACCGCCCGGCCACACCGCGAGCGCGGTGGTGATGGCTGGAGTGATGTTGTGGAGCATGCGTGTCACAAGCGGTGGCGGATCGCCCACAGATCCGGGAACACCGGAACGAAGAGCGACTTTTTCAGGAACTCCACGCCGAGCGAACCCCCGGTGCCCTTCTTGGCGCCGATGGTGCGCTCGACGAGCTTGATGTGTCGGTAGCGCCACTCCTGAAGCCCCTCGTCGAAGTCGGTCATCAGCTCGAACAGGCCCGCCAGCTCGGGCCGTATTTGGTAGAGGCGGAACAGTCCATCCTGTAGCGCGGCGTCGGCGACCGTGCCCTCGCGCGGGTCGCGCTCGAGCAGGCTTCGTGGAACTTCCACCCCCTGATGCGCGAGGAAGTCGTAGAAGTGGTCGACGACCGAGCGTTCTTCGAGCCGCCGCTCGAGGGCATGCCGCGCTGGGGACCCGGGCTCGTGGTAGTTCATCATCTGCGGTCTCTTGTACCCGAGCATGAACTCGAGTTCGCGAAACTGCACCGACTGGAACCCGGATGCGTTGTCGAGCCGGTCGCGGAAGCTGGTGAACGACATGGGGGTCATCGTCTCGAGGATGTCCACCTGCCCGACCAGCGTCTTCATGATGGTGCGCACGCGCTTGAAAGTATGCAGCGCGTCCCAGAGACGATTGCCGCTGAAGGCTGCCTTGATCCGCTCCAGTTCGATCATGAGGAGCTTGAACCACAGCTCGTAAGTCTGGTGGATCACGATGAAGAGATACTCGTCGTGCTCCGGGGGACTCGAGCGCGGTTCCTGGAGCGAGAGCAGCTCATCGAGCTTCAGATAATTGTTGTAGTTTAGCGCCATGGGTCCCCAAGAAAACTGGCGAGGAGCAGGATCGCCACCAGCACCGCGAGCAGGATCAGCCGCAGAGCGCGCGCCTGGGCCCGCGCCCGAGCCTGCGCGTCCGCGTACGGAGTGCGGGTGAACGTGACCAGAGTGTAGAGCGGGATGTACCACGTGGGGAAGAGCTTGTGCAGCCACTTCTCCAGGCGCTTCTTGAGCAGGAAGCTGCGCGAGGCGACGTGGTCGCGCATCTCCACGAAATTCTCGAGGGCGAGGTCCGCGAGGGCGTCGACGTTCGGTTTGCGTACGCGCTCGTAGCTCTCGAACGCGCGCCGGAGGTCGCTGCCCGAGCTCCGCAGGCACGCCCCCAGTACCGTGCAATCCTCGAATGCGGCGTTCATCCCCTGACCGTAGAACGGCACCACCGCATGACACGCGTCCCCGATGAGCACCACCTTGTCGGCGATGCTCCAGGGCCAGCAGCGGATGGTGACGAGGGTGCTCGCCGGAGCGGCGAGGTAGTCCTGCGCCAGGGTCGGCATCAGGGGTACCGCATCCGCGAAGCAGCGCTCGAAATACCCGACCACCTCGCCCTCGGTGCGCAGGCTGGCGAAACCATGCGCCCCTTCCATGGGCCAGAAGAGCGTGCACGTGAACGACCCGTCGGCGTTCGGGAGCGCGATCATCATGAAAGCGCGCCGCGGCCAGATGTGGAGCGCATGCTGCTCGAGGCGGAACCCGCTGACGGCGGCCGGGGGAATCGTGAGCTCCTTGTAGCCATAGGTCTCGTAGGTCTGCGAGTAGCTGAAGCGGTCGAGTCGCTGCAGCCGGTTCCGCACCGCGGAGAACGCGCCATCGGCGCCGATCACGAAGTCTGCCTCGACCCGGGTGTGCGCGCCGGTCTCGGCGTTCTCGAACTCGGCGCTCCCGGTAGCGGGATCGACATCGACGCAGCGCTCGTGAAAGTGGAGGCTGACGCCCGCAACGCGGGCCGCCGTGTCCAGCAGGGTCTTGTTGAGGCCGGCGCGCGACACGGAGTGGATGACCTCGGTGTCGTCCCTGCCGTAGCGCTGGAACGACAGCTCGCCGCGCTCGGAGTGAATCATGCGGCCCCGCATTGGGATCGCCTGGCGCAGCACCTCGTCCGCGAGCCCCGTCTCCGTCAGCGCATGAATCCCGCGTGTCGAGAGCGCGAGGTTGATGGAGCGGCCCTTGACGAAAGGTGCGCTCCGGATGTCCTCGCGTCGCTCGTAGATCGAGACACGGTGGCCGGCGCGTGCGAGGTGCACCGCTAGCAGCGCGCCGGCGAGGCCGCCTCCGACGAGGGTGATCTTCCAACCCACGTATCCCTCGGTCACGGTGCCCTTCCCTAATGCCCCCGCAGGATCTCGGTGAAGCGCCAGATCTCGTGACAGGTGTTGTACAGCGGCACGGGCGCCACGCGCAGCACGTCGGGCTTGCGAAAATCGCAGACCACGCCGGCGTGCTCAAGGGCCTGGACTAGATCGGGCGCCGCACGCCGCACGCGGATGGAGAGCTGGCAGCCGCGCTCTTCCGTGGCACGCGGCGTGAGGATCTCGAAGCGTTCGCCGTCGACCTGGTGCAGCAGGAACTCCATGTACCCCGTCAGGATCTCCGAGCGCGCCCGCAGTGCCTTGATTCCCGCGGCGTCGAAGATCTCGAGGGACGCCCGGAGCGGTGCGAGCGCGAGGATCGGCGGGTTCGAGAGTTGCCAGCCATCGGCGCCGAGCCGCGGCTGGAAAGTCGCTGCGAGGTGCATCTGGAAGCGCGTATCGGGGTCGTTCCCCCACCACCCGGCGAGGCGCGGCGTGCGCGGATCGTTGCCGTGGCGCTCGTGCACGAAGCAGCCGGCGACGGCGCCCGGACCCGCGTTCAGATACTTGTAGCTGCACCAGACCGCGAAATCGATCTCCCAGTCGTGAAGCTCGAGCACGAGGTTGCCCGCGGCGTGCGCGAGATCGAATCCCACCACGCACCCTTGGCGATGGGCATGTTCCGTGATCCGTTCCATGGCGAACGCCTGGCCGGTGAAGTAGTTCACGCCGCTGAGCAGGACGACCGCGATCTCGCGCCCGCGCTCGTCGATCAGCGCCTCGAGGTCCTCGGTGCGGAGCGTCGCCTCCCCGTCTCGCGGCCGTGCCACAATGACCGTTTGCTCGGGGTCGTAGCCGTGATGCGCCGCCTGGGACTGCACGGCGTAGGCGTCCGACGGGAAGGCGCTGTCTTCGATGAGGATCTTGTGGCGCTCGTGCTTCGGGCGATAGAAGCTCGCCATCATCAGATGCAGGTTCGTGGTGAGGCTGTTCATCATCACCACCTCCCCGGCTCGCCCCCCCACGAGGCGCGCGCCGCTTTCCCGAAATACTTCGTGATAGGAGTACCAGGGGGTGCGCCCGTGGAAGTGGGCGTGCACGGCGAGCTTCCGCCAGTCGTCGAGCTCCTGCGCGACACCGGCCGAGGCGGACTTCGGCTGCAGCCCGAGGGAATGGCCGCAGAAATAGATCACCGGCGTACCCGCCGCGGTGACCGGGATGTGGAAGCGGTCGCGGCAGGAACGCGGCTCCCACTGCCGGTCCAGTCCGAGCGCATGCTCCTCCCCGGGTTCGAAGCGTGGGATCCGCGCCATGGCCGGACCTCTCGGCTCCGTCATGACCGCGCTCCGGCACGGCTGGCGAATGTCTCGCGGCGCAGCCCGAGGAACTCGAGGGCGGTGCCTGAGAGCAGCCGCTCGCGGTCCGCGTCGCTCAAGTCCGGCATCGCCTCGATGAGCCGCCCCGGGTGCTCCTCCCCGAGGGGGAAAGGATAGTCGCTGCCGAGGGCGATACGTTCGACCGTCATGAGCTCGATGAGGAACCGCAGCGTCCGCGCATCCTGCACCAGCGAGTCGACGTAGAACGAGCGCAGGTAGTCGCGCGGGCGCTTGCAGTTGTTCACGCCGCAGAGATCGGGGCGTGCGCGGTACCCGGCATCGATGCGCGCAAGGGTGCCTGCGAAGGAGCCGCCGCCGTGCGCGAAGCAGATCTTGAGCTTCGGCAGCCGGTCGAAGACTCCGCCGAAGATAAGGGAGCAGATGGCGAGAGTGGTTTCCGCGGGCATTCCCACCAACCATTGGAGAAAGTAGCGCTCCATGCGCTCTTTGCCCATCACGTCCCAGGGGTGCACCAGGACCGAGGCGCCCAGCGCCTGCGCCCGCTCGAACACCGGAAACAGCTCGGGTTGATCGAGGTTCCAGCCGTTCACGTGGGTGCCGATCTGGACCCCGGCAAAGCCGAGCTCGCGCACGCATCGTTCGAGCTCACGGCAGGCGAAGTCGGGAGCCTGCATCGGCAGCGTTCCGAGGGCGACGAAGCGCTGCGGCGTGCGCGCTGCCACCATCGCCAGGTGGTCGTTGAGCAGGCGCGCCAGATCGTGGCCATCCGCCGGCTTGGCCCAGTAGCTGAACATGACCGGGACGGTCGACATTACCTGGACATCGACCCCGCTGGCATCGCACTCCTCGAGGCGCCGCTTCGGATCCCAGCAATTCGATTCGATCTCGCGAAACGGCCTGCCGTCGATGAGCATGCGCGCGCACCCAGGCGCGTGGTGCTCGAGCTGCACGAAGCCTCCGTACCCGTAGCGTGCAACGAGGTCGGGCCACGACTCGGGCAGGATGTGGGTATGCAGATCGATCTTCAGGTTGTCTACCTACACCTGGACGGGCTGCTGCAGCTTGGTGCCGCACTTCTTGCAGGTGCGCAGCTTCTCGTCCGCCCAGAACTTCTCGATCACGGGCTTCAACTGCGTACCGAGATCCACGAGGATGAAGGAGTCATCGTGGAGCAGACCGCCGCACGAGTCGCAGTAGAAGCGCATGTGGTCCTTCTTCCCCTCCGGGCGTTTGTACTCGACGACCATGCCGATGGTGTTCGCCGGCCGCTGCGGTGAGTGCGGAATGTTGGCGGGCAGCAGGAACACGTCTCCCTGCCGAATGGAAATGTCGTGGATCTTTCCGTCCTGCATGATCTTGAGGACGATGTCGCCCTCGATCTGGTGGTAGAACTCCTCCGTGGGGTTGACGTGGAAGTCCTTGCGTTGGTTGGGACCGCCCACGATCATCACCATGAACTCCTGATTCTTCCAGACGAGTTGATTGCCGACCGGCGGCTTCAGGAGGTGACGGTGTTCGTCGATCCAAGTCTTGAGGGAGAACGCTGCGAGCTTCGTCATGGTGACCACCTTCAGGGCGAATAGGAAAGCGAATAGGCGAATAGCAAACTGAAACCCACCTTTTCACCAAACGTGACTATATCGCCGGACCCACCTTTTCACCAAGCGTGACGAAATTGCCGGCCCCGCGAGCGCGCCATTGTGCGAGCGCGCGTCAAGATTTTGGAGATGTTGATAGATTTTTCGCGCCGTTGGTCGGCCGCTGGGGCCGAATATCGGAGCAGTTTAGCCTCTCGCGCGAATGCCAGCCGCGTGGGATCGTCGGCTTAGAAACCTGATGGGATGAGACAGGCGTGTGCAATCAGGCTGCCTGAAATAGAATGGATGCCTGCGCCGGTGATCGGGGCAGTGCGCGGGCAGTTAAAATTTCCGCGCATTTCATTGGCGGCATGAAGGCGCCAAACTCGCAGTACTGGCGCTGCTTTCGGGGGAGGTTGGCTCAGGAAAGAGATCACGATGCGTATTTGCTTTTGGATCGCACCGGCGCTGTTTGCCGCTTGCCTTTGCCTCTCCGCCCCGGCTGCCGACTGGGGGCCGCTGTCCCGCGCACAGGCCCTCGAGCAGGCCAGGAGCGGCCAGATCGACAAGCGCCGTCTGGCGTACGGCCGGCTGGCAGAAGTCGGCACCCCCGAAGATGTTCCGCTGCTGCTTGCCGCGCTGTGGGACGACGAGGAATTGATCCGCGGCATGGCCGAGCAGGCGGTGTGGGGAATATGGATGCGCACCGACGACCCGGCCGCAGATCCGTTGTTTCAGACCGGAATTCAATTGCTGATCGAGGACCACCCGGCGCAGGCGCTGGCAAATTTCAACCAAGTGATCGCGCTGAAACCCGAATTCGCCGAAGCGTGGAACCGCCGCGGCGATGCCTACCAGTTCATGGGCGATGAGGAACGGGCGCTAGCCGACTACGACCAGGTCTTGCGGCTCAATCCCTATCACTTCGGCACGCTGGAAAGCTGCGGCCAGATCTGGCTGGAACGCGGCAACTACCGCAAGGCGGCTGAATACTTCCGGCGGGCGCTGGAAATCAACCCGAACCTGTGGAACGTTGCGGAAATACTGCAGCGGCTGGAGAAGTCGCTGGAGAACGACCGCATCTGATAGACGCGGTAATCGGTGAACAGTGAACGGTGAACTGTGAACGGGCGACGGGGAGGGGTGGACGGTGAATGACGACGGGCTAAAATCGAAATGGGTTCTCTCATTCTTGACCGATTACTGATCACTGTTCACCGATTGCCGATCACTGTTCACTTTTTCTTCTTCTTCCCCGGCAGCTTGATCCCGGACAGCGCCTGGTAGACCTTCACCACCGCGGAGTCGTCTTCGTAGCCGAGTCCGGCACCGGCCGCGCCGAGGAACATCTGGTGCGCGGCCGCGGTGAGCGGCAGGGGAAAGGTCATCTTCTTCGCCGAATCCAGCACGATGCCGAGGTCCTTGACGAAAATATTCACGGCCGAAAGCGGCGTGTAATCGCCCGCGATGATGTGCGGCACGCGATTCTGAAACATCCATGAGGAACCGGCGCTGTTGGAGATGACTTCGTAGAGCACCTGCGGATCCGCTCCGGCGCGGATGCCGAGCGCCATCGCTTCCGCCGAGGCGGCGATGTGCACGCCGGCGAGCAGCTGGTTGATCATCTTCACCTTGGAGCCCATTCCCGGCGCGTCCCCGAGCCGGTAGACCTTGGCGGCAATCGCGCCGAGAACGGCGTCGGCTTTACTGAAGGCTTCCTTTGCGCCCGAAGCCATGATCGAGAGTTCGCCCTTCGCGGCGCGCGCGGCGCCGCCGGATACAGGCGCGTCGATCATGAGGATGCCCTTGGCGCGCAGCCGTTCTCCGAGATCGGCGGAGAATTCCGGCGCGACCGTGCTGCTGGCGATGACCACCGCGCCGCGCGCCAGCGTGCCCGCCGCGCCGTCCCTGCCGAAGAGCACGTCGCTGGTCTGGTCTGCGTTCACCACCAGGATGACGACCACGTCGGCGTGGCCGCCTACCACGGCCGGGCTCGCGGCCGCAACGCCGCCCTCGTCGGCGAATGCCTTCGAAACTTCCGTCCGAACGTCGTAGGCGTGCACTTCGAAGTCCTTCTTCAGCAGCGTGCGGGCTACGCCGAGGCCCATCGATCCCAAACCGATCACGCCCACCGCCTGTTTTTTCATGGCCGCCATTTGCTCGCTCCCCGTGTATCGAATGTGCAGCTTCGCTGTTAAACTTCAGCGAGTTTCTTGTCCTGAATGGAACGATGAAATCAAGTATGGTCTGCTATGCCGCGTGTGCGTTGGTGATCGCCGCTTTGCACAACAACCATGATTATAATCCGATGAAAACCCACCACACCCCACAAGGATTTCGCAACAACTACCCGCACCCGCCGAAGCAAAGCTTCTGGAAATGGCAATGGCAACGCTGGACCAAAGGCGTCCCGGACGATCCTGAATCCGGCTATAACTTTCCGTTGCTCCAGCCTGACGCAGCGTTTCTGGCGGCGAACCGCACCCAGCCCACGCTGACCTGGATCGGTCACGTTACTTTTCTGCTGCAGTTGGGCGGTGTCAACGTACTTACCGATCCGCATCTCACCGAGCGCGCGTCGCCGCTGTCCTTCGCCGGTCCCAGGCGCCACGTTGCGCCGGGTCTCGACTTCGAGAGCCTGCCGCACGTGGACGTGGTGGTCATCTCGCACAACCACTACGATCACCTCGACCGCGATACCGTCAGGCGCCTGAACCGGCAGGCCGGCGGACCGCCGATGTTTTTCGTGCCGCTGGCGCTCAAGGCCTGGTTCGCGGAGCAGGGCATAAGCAACGTCACGGAGCTCGACTGGTGGGAGAGCCGCGTTCACATGGGGCTGACGTTGCACATGGTGCCGGTGCAGCACTGGAGCCAGCGTACGCCGTGGGACCGCGACCGCACCTTGTGGGGCGCATGGGTAATCGAGCACCCGCCGATGCGCCTGTTGTTCGGCGGTGATTTTGGCTACTCGCAGGACATTGCCGACCTTGGCAGGCGCTTCGGCTCGTTCGACCTCGCGGCCTTGCCGATCGGAGCTTACGAGCCGCGCTGGTTCATGAGCATCATGCACGTCAATCCGGAAGAGGCCGTGCGCGCACACCGCGACCTGAATGCGCGTTACTCTGTCGGCATGCACTGGGGAACATTCCGCCTTACCGACGAGCGCCTGGACGAGCCGCCGCGGAAGCTTGCCGAGGCGCTGTCAGCCGCCGGCATCCCGCCCGAGCGCTTCTTCCTGATGAAGCACGGCGAGACCCGCGGGCTGGAATTTCTTATCGCCGAATCCGGCAATGAGGCCGCACAGCCAAAACGGGTTTCCGCCCGCTGAACCGGGGCAGGCTACCGCGCACGACCTCGGCGCGCTCGCGGCTCGCATCCGTGGATGGGGTGGCGAGCTGGGCTTTCAGCAGATCGGCATTGCCGGCTGCGATATCGGCGAGGCCGAAACGCGACTGATGGAGTGGCTGGCGCGCGGCTGGCACGGCGACATGGAATACATGGCGGCACACGGCACACGGCGCAGCCGCCCGGGCGAATTGGTGCCCGGCACCTTGCGGGTGATCTCGGCGCGCATGAATTACTTCCCGCAGGAGGCGCGCGATTCCTGGGAGGTCATCAACGACGGCAGCAGCGCCTACGTGGCGCGCTATGCAGTCGGGCGCGACTACCACAAGGTATTGCGCGGTCGTTTGCAGAAACTTTGCGACCGCATCGCCGACTATTTGAAGCACGCGGACGCGTTGACCACGGAGTCGGCGAGGCGGTTCGCCTACCGCGTCTTCACCGACAGCGCGCCGGTCATGGAAGTCGAGTTGGCTGCCAAGGCGGGGATCGGGTGGCGGGGCAAACACACCCTGTTGCTCAATCGCGACGCCGGCTCCTGGTTTTTCCTCGGCGAGATCTACACCGATCTGCCGCTGCCGGTGGATGAGCCGCAGCCGGATCACTGCGGCACCTGCCGGCGCTGCATCGACGTCTGTCCGACCGGGGCAATCGTGGCGCCGTATCAGCTCGACGCGCGGCGCTGCATATCCTATCTCACCATCGAGCACAAGGGCGAGATCCCGGAGGAGCTGCGCCCCCTGATCGGTAACCGCATTTTTGGCTGCGACGATTGCCAACTGGTCTGTCCGTGGAACCGGTTTGCCCAGAAGGCCGACGTCGAAGATTTCTCGGTTCGCAACGGCCTCGATGCGGCGGCGCTGACGGAGCTGTTTGCCTGGAGCGAAGAAGAATTCGAGCGGCGGCTGGAAGGCAGCGCCATCCGCAGGATCGGCCATGAGCGTTGGTTGCGGAATCTGGCGGTGGGCCTGGGCAATGCGCCGACCTCCACCGCAGTGGTGGCGGCGCTCGAAGCGCGACGCGACCATCCCTCGGCGCTGGTGAAAAGTCACGTGGCCTGGGCGCTCAAGAGGCACCGGGGTTGAGATTGCCGCCAACTTCGTCTATATAGTGCCCTCACGCAGGGATGGCCTGCGTCGCCAGATCAAGGAGTGAAAGCTAAATTGCGCGGCTACAAAAAGTATGCGGTTTTCGAAAGGAGGAT
>JBOIFZ010000242.1:0-13921 GCA_050741735.1 Burkholderiales bacterium | reverse complement strand
CCAGGGATGTCACCGTCACGGTCGGCGAGATGCCCGAGGAGAAAGTGGCGCAGCGCCCGGGCCGACGCGACAACAAGTCCGGCAATGTGGTGGCAAGGCTCGGTTTGACGGTGAGCGAACTGTCCGCGGAACAGCGCAAGGAACTCAGTATCGGCGGTGGGCTGCTGGTGGAAGACGTACAGGGGGCGGCGGCCAAGGCCGGAATCCGCCGGGGCGACATCCTCATGGCGCTCAACAACCAGGACGTCAAGTCGGTCGAGCAACTCACCCAGCTGCTCAACCAGTTCGAGAAGGCCAAGAGCGTGGCGCTTTTGATCCGGCGCGGCGACGGCGCTTTGTACATTCCGCTGCGGCTTGACGGCAACTGAGCGAGACTTCGAACCGGCTCGAAGCAGCCGCGAAACCCCCTCGTTCGAGGGCAAAATCCGCTACAATTCGCGGCTTTGAAAGCCACATGAAAGGGCACGTCACGTGCCCTTTTTTCTGATGCAGCATATCCGCAACTTTTCGATCATCGCCCATATCGACCACGGCAAATCCACGCTTGCGGACCGCATCATCCAGCTTTGCGGGGGATTGTCCGACCGGGAGATGAAAGAACAGGTTCTCGACTCGATGGACCTGGAGCGTGAGCGCGGCATTACCATCAAGGCCCAGACGGCGGCGCTGCGCTACCGTGCCCGCGATGGCCAGCAGTACCAGCTTAACCTCATCGACACCCCGGGACACGTGGACTTCTCCTACGAAGTCAGCCGCTCGCTGGCGGCCTGCGAGGGCGCATTGCTGGTGGTGGACGCCTCGCAGGGCGTGGAAGCGCAAACGGTTGCCAACTGCTACACCGCGATCGAGCAGGGCGTGGAAGTAGTGCCGGTGCTAAACAAGATCGACCTGCCTTCGGCCGATCCGGATCGCGTCATTTCCGAGATCGAGGACATCATCGGCATCCCCGCCAAGGAGGCGGTGCGGGCCAGCGCCAAGACCGGCGAAGGAGTGGAGGATATCCTGGATGCCGTGATTGCGCGCATCCCGCGCCCGCGCGGAACCCTTGCTGCGCCCCTGAAGGCGCTGATCATCGATTCCTGGTTCGACAACTACGTCGGCGTGGTAATGCTGGTTCGGGTGGTGGACGGAACGCTCAAGCCCAAGGACAAGCTGCTACTGATGTCCAACAAGTCCGCGCACCTGTGCGAGCAAGTCGGGGTGTTCACGCCCAAGTCACAGTCGCGCGATTCGCTTTCCGCCGGCGAAGTGGGTTTCGTCATCGCCGGCATCAAGGAACTCAAGGCGGCCAAGGTGGGCGACACAGTGACGCTGGCAGACAAGCCAGCGTCGGAGCCGCTGCCCGGCTTCAAGGAAATCAAGCCGCAGGTGTTCGCCGGCCTGTACCCGATGGAATCCAGCCAGTACGAGGCGCTGCGCGACGCGCTGGAAAAACTGCACCTGAACGATTCGTCGCTACATTACGAGCCGGAGACCTCGCAGGCACTGGGCTTCGGCTTCCGTTGCGGCTTCCTCGGACTGCTGCACATGGACATCGTGCAGGAACGCCTGGAACGCCAGTACGACATGGCGCTGATTACCACCGCGCCGACGGTGGTGTACCAGGTGCAGATGCGCGACGGCACGCTGGTGGAAATCGAGAACCCGTCCAAGCTTCCCGATCCTTCCAAGATCGAGGAAATCCGCGAGCCGATCATCACCGCCACCATCCTGATGCCGCAGGAGTACGTCGGGCCGGTGATGACCCTGTGCAACAACAAGCGCGGCGCGCAGAAGAACATGCAGTACATGGGCCGGCAGGTGATGCTCACCTACGAACTGCCGCTCAACGAGGTGGTCATGGATTTCTTCGACAAGCTCAAGTCAGTGAGCCGCGGCTATGCCTCGCTGGACTATGAGTTCAAAGAATTTCGCGCCGCCGATGTGGTCAAACTCGACATCCTGATCAACAGCGAAAGGGTGGATGCATTGTCGCTAATCGTGCACCGCTCCAACAGCCAGTACCGCGGGCGCGAACTCGCCAGCCGCATGCGCGAGCTCATTCCGCGACAGATGTTTGATGTCGCCGTGCAGGCCGCGATCGGGTCGCACATCATCGCGCGCGAAACCGTGAAGGCGCTGCGCAAGAACGTACTCGCCAAGTGCTACGGCGGCGACATCACGCGCAAGAAAAAACTGCTGGAAAAGCAGAAGGTGGGCAAGAAGCGCATGAAGCAGATCGGTACCGTGGAAATACCCCAGGAGGCTTTCCTCGCCATCCTGCAGGTGGAAAACAAGTGACCCGCACGCGGTTTGGATAACAAGGTGAACATCCGATGAATTTCGCACTGCTCATGCTGGTCCTGCTGCTGGTGACCGGCGCGGTCTGGCTGCTGGACATTTTCGTCCTGTGCAAACGCCGGGGCCGGGACGCCAGGGAACCCTGGTGGGTCGAGTACCCCAAGAGCTTCTTTCCGATCATCCTGCTGGTGTTCCTGCTGCGCTCGTTTCTGCTGGAACCGTTCAAGATTCCCTCGGGATCGATGGTCCCTACGCTGCTGGTCGGCGATTTCATCCTGGTGAACAAATTCACCTACGGGATCCGGCTGCCGGTCATCAACAGGAAGATCATCGACATCAATCAGCCCAGGCGCGGCGAAGTGATGGTGTTCCGGTACCCGGAAAATCCGACGCTCGACTACATCAAGCGATTGGTCGGTCTGCCCGGCGACCACGTCGAATACCGCAACAAGCGGCTCAGCATCAACGGGGCACTGGTGCCGGTGGAAGCGGTGGAGGACTTCCAGTACGTCGACAGTGGCTTGAGCTTCGTCAATGCCATGCGTTTCTGGGAAACGCTGGGAGAGCATCGCCACTCGATCATCGTAAATCCGGAGGCGCCGCCGCTGCAGCTGGCGGGGGTCAAGCAGTTTCCGCAGCGAGAGAACTGCGATTACAATGAACGCGAGTTCAGTTGCGTGGTGCCGCCCGGGCATTTTTTCATGATGGGGGACAATCGCGACTCGAGTTCGGACAGCCGCTACTGGGGGTTCGTGCCGGAAGAGAACATCGTCGGCAAGGCCTTCCTGGTGTGGTGGAACTTCAGTGAACTGAAGCGCATCGGCAACCGGATCAATTAGCGGGAGCACACATGAAGCATCAACGAGGCGTGACTTTCGTCGGCATGATTTTCATCGCCGCACTGATCATTCTGGGCGCGATCATCGCGCTCAAGCTGGTGCCGGCGTACATCGAATACGCAACCGTGGTTCAGCACCTGCGTGAAATCGCGCGTTCCCCGGACGCCCGCGGCGGTTCTCCCCGCGAAATCCGGACGCTGTTCAGCAAGCGCGCCCAGATCGACAACCTCAGGGCGGTCGCGGCAGACGACATCGAGGTCACTCGCGATGGGAATTCGGTGGTTCTAAGCGCAAGCTACCAGACCAAGGTCAAGCTGTTCGGCAATCTCAGCGCCTGTATCGATTTCGAGGCGAGAAGCAGCAAGTGACGCTGTCGCGCAGTCCGTCACCCCATGCCTGACGAGGCGATCGAACGCCGACTTGGCTACCGGTTCCGCGATGCGTCTTTGCTCCGGCAGGCGCTTACCCACCGCAGTTATGGAACACCCCACAACGAACGTCTCGAGTTTCTGGGCGACGGACTGTTGAACTTCGTCGTCGCGCGGCTGCTGTTCGAACAGTTCGCGAAGCTACCCGAGGGCGACCTCTCGAGACTGCGCGCCAGCCTGGTCAACCAGCAATCGCTGGCGGAGATCGCCGCATCGCTGTCGCTGGGCGAGCACTTGCGCCTCGGGGAAGGGGAGCTGAAGAGCGGCGGCTTCCGCCGTCCCTCGATACTGGCCGATGCCTTCGAGGCGCTGATCGGCGCCATTCTCCTCGACGGCGGTTTCGAGTCCGCCGAGCAGGTCCTGGGGCGGCTGTACCAACCGCTGCTGGCGGCTACCGACCCCGCTGCGCTCGGCAAGGATCCCAAGACCCGGTTGCAGGAATACCTGCAGGCAAAGCGCCTGGCGCTGCCGCAATACGCGATCGTGACCGTTTCCGGGGAGGCGCACGAGCAGCATTTCCGCGTGGAATGTACGGTTCCCGAGTTGGGCATTCGTGCCTACGGTGAAGGCGCGAGCCGGCGCGCCGCGGAACAGGAGGCAGCCAAATCCGCTTACGAGTTTGCGGCGCAGATCAAATGAACGCGTCCGTCCATCGCAGCGGCTACGTGGCCATTGTCGGACGTCCGAACGTCGGCAAATCCACGCTGCTCAATCGCCTGGTCGGTATGAAGGTCAGCATCACATCGCGGCGTCCGCAGACCACGCGCCACCGCATCACCGGCATCGTCAGCGAACCCGACGCGCAATTGGTGCTGGTCGACACGCCGGGTTTCCAGACCGTCCGCGGCGGCGCGCTCAACAAGCTGATGAACCGGGTCGTAACCGACAGCCTGGGGGGTGTGGATGTGGTGCTGTTGGTGGTCGAAGCGGGTGAGTTCGGCGCGGACGACCGCAAGGTGCTGGCGCTGCTGCCGCAGCGGATTCCGGTCGTGCTGGTGATCAACAAGATCGATCGCGCCAAGGACAAGAGCCGTTTGCTTCCCTTCATCGCCCGGGTGAGCACGGCATTCGATTTTGCGGAGGTGGTGCCGGTCAGCGCGGCCAAGGGCACGCAGGTCGCCAGGCTGCTGGATGCCGTCAAGCCCTACCTGCCGGAAGGCCCGGCGCTGTACGGCGAAGACGAGGTCACCGACCGTCCGGAACGGTTTCTCGCCGCCGAACTGCTGCGCGAAAAACTGTTCAGGCTGCTCGGCGAGGAACTGCCGTACGCGGCGACCGTGGTGGTGGAAAAGTTCGAAATCGAGGCCGGCCTGCGCCGCATTCACGCGGCCATCGTGGTGGACAAACCGAACCACAAGGCGATTGTCATCGGCAAAGGCGGCGCTAAGCTGAAGGACATCGCCACCCAGGCGCGCGTGGACATGGAGAAACTGTTCGACGGCAAGGTTTTTCTCGAAGTCTGGGTGAGAGTGAAGAGCGGCTGGGCCGAGAGCCTCGAGGCGCTGAAAAACCTGGGATACGAGTAAATTCATGGCGACTGTGAGCGGCGACAGGCAAAGTCAGGATGCGCAGCCGGCCTTTGTGCTGCACACCTTTCCGTTTCGGGAAACCAGCCTGGTCGTGGAGGTGTTCACCCGCAATGCCGGACGCGTCGGTCTGGTGGCCCGCGGCGCCCGCCGTCCCAGGTCGGCACTGCGCGGCCTGCTCATGGCGTTCCAGCCGCTGTTGCTGTCCTGGGCCGGGAAATCCGAGCTGCGCACGCTGCACAAAGCCGAATGGCAGGGCGGCATCCCGCAATTGCGGGGCGTGGGGCTGATGTGCGGCTTCTATCTGAACGAACTGTTGCTCAAGTTCCTGGCCCGCGACGATCCCCACGACGCGCTGTTCACGGTTTACCACGAAGCGATCGTCGCGCTCGCGCAGCGGCTCGAGCCGGCGGCGACGCTGCGCCGTTTCGAGAAGAACCTGCTCAAGGAACTGGGCTACGCGCTTAGCCTCGACCGGGAAGCCGATACCGGCAATCCCGTCGAGCCGCAGAAGCGCTACACCTATGTGATCGAGCGCGGCCCGTTAGTGTTGAACGGACGCGCCGAGGCGCAGGTGGAAGTGACGGGCAGGACGTTGCTCGATCTGGCATGCGACAATTTCACCGATCCCGGCACGCTCGCGCAGAGCAAGGTCCTGATGCGCTTCCTGATGAACCATTACCTCGACAATAAGGAATTGCACACACGGCAACTGTTGCGTGAACTCCAGCAGATATGACCAGGCTCAGCGTCAACGTCAACAAGGTCGCGCTGCTGCGCAATTCGCGCCCTCTCGATATTCCCAATATCGTGCACGCGGCCGAGCTCGCCATAGACGCCGGGGCGCACGGCATCACGGTTCATCCGCGCCCGGACGCCCGCCATATCCGCCCAGACGATGTCCATTCACTGCACAAGCTGGTGCGCGCGCGCGGTGTGGAGTTCAACATCGAGGGTAATCCGTTCCAGCCGATGCTGGAGCTGGTGCGCGCCGTACGGCCGGACCAGTGCACGCTGGTTCCCGACGATCCGGGCGCGTCGACTTCGGACCACGGCTGGGACCTTGAGCGTGACGGCGTCCGCTTGCAACCGGTGATCGCCGAATTGAAGACGCTGGGCGTGCGCGTCAGCCTATTCATGGATGCGGTGGACCAGGCGATGGCGGCGGCACGCGCGACTGGCGCCGATCGCGTCGAACTGTATACGCAGCCCTACGCGCGTGCGTTTGGCAATACCGAACAGGCGCCGGTTCTGGCGCGTTATGTCGCGGCGGCCAAAGCCGCGCAGCGCGCGGGGCTGGGCGTGAATGCGGGCCATGACCTGAACCGCGACAATCTGCCGCTGTTTCTGCGCACCGTTCCGGGCGTTCTGGAGGTTTCGATCGGCCACGCCCTGATTGCAGATGCGCTCGAATTCGGCATGAAGCAAACCGTCGCGCTCTATCTCGGCGCGGTTTGCGGAGGGCGCGCCGCATGATCATCGGCATCGGCGTGGATCTCGCGGATGCGAACCGCATCGAGCGCATGCTGGTCCAATATGGCAGCCGGTTTGCCGGGCGCATCCTGGCACCATCCGAGCGCGCCGCGTTCAGGATCAGCAGCCGGCCGACCTGGTTCCTCGCCAATCGCTTCGCGGCAAAGGAAGCGCTGTCGAAGGCATTGGGTACTGGACTGCGCTTCCCGGTGACGCTGCACGCCATAAGCGTGGAGTCCGACACGATCGGCAAGCCCGAGTTCCGGTTTCACGGCGCATTGCCGGAGTACCTCGCCGGCCGCGGCGTGGCCCGCTGCCATTTGACTTTGTCACACGAAAAGGACCTCGCATGCGCGATGGTGGTGGTGGAGGGCTGAGGCGATGAGCGCAGCGCCGACATCGCTGGGCCTGGTCATGCTTGACCTCGAGGGGAAAGCGCTGACGCGCGAGGAGCGCCAGCGGTTGCTGCACCCTTTGACCGGCGGTGTCATGCTGTTTTCGCGCAACTACGAATTGCCGCGCCAGGTCGCCGAGTTGACCGCCGAAATCCACGCGTTGCGCGACCCGCCGCTGCTGATCGGGGTGGATCACGAAGGCGGCCGGGTGCAGCGCTTCCGCGAGGGTTTCACGCTGCTGCCGCCGATGCGCGCGTTGGGCGAAGAATGGGACCAGCACCCGCAGCGGGCGCGCCATCTGGCTCATGCCGCGGGCTATGTGCTGGCGGCGGAACTGCGCGCCTGCGGGCTGGACCTGAGTTTCACGCCGGTCCTGGACCTGGATTTCGGCACCAGCGCAGTGATCGGCAACCGTGCCTTTCACGCCGATCCGCAGGCCGTTTGCGAACTGGCGGTGGCGCTGGTGGAGGGGCTGCGGCAAAGCGGCATGGCGGCAGTGGGCAAGCATTTTCCGGGGCATGGTTTCGTCGCAGCGGATTCGCATACCGACGCGCCGGTGGACAGCCGCAGTTATACCGAAATCGAACAGGCCGATCTGATTCCTTTCCAGCACCTGATCCGCCATGGCCTGTCCGCGGTCATGCCGGCACACGTGATTTACCCGAAAGTGGACCGCAAGCCGGCCGGCTTCTCGAGCGTCTGGCTGTCGCAGGTGTTGCGCGGCCAGATGCGTTTCCAGGGTGTGATTTTCAGCGACGATCTGTGCATGGAGGGCGCGCGCGTTGCCGGTACCATGGTCGAGCGCGCGCAAGCCGCACTCGATGCCGGTTGCGACATGGTGCTGGTGTGCAACAACCCGCTCGCGGCCGATGAACTGCTGGCGGGACTGGACCGCAGGGCCTCGCCGATGTCGCTGGTACGGCTGGCGCGGCTGCATGGCCGGGCGCACGCCCCCACGCTCACTGCATTGAAGGAAACCGAGCCGTATACGCGCGCGGTACACGCCATTGCCGGCGTCGGGTTCAGCAGCGGGGAGTTGCCGCTGGCGGGAACACCGCAAGTCGGAGAACGTGGCTAGCCACGCGCCCCATCACCAACGCGGTCACGGCGCCGGCCGCACGCTGCTGATCGCGCTTGCAGTCACGCTGGGCTACGCCCTGGTGGAGTTTGGCGGCGGTATGATTTTTGGATCGCTGGCGCTCATGAGCGACGCCGGCCACATGTTTTCGGATTCCCTGGCGCTGGGTCTCGCTGTATTCGCTGCCCGGGTCGCCGCCCGGCCTGCAGGCGACCGGCATTCCTACGGATTTGCCCGCGCGGAAGTGGTGGCGGCTTTCGTCAACGGACTGGCGATGCTGCTGATCGTGGTGTTGATCGTGGTCGAAGCGGTAGCGCGCCTGCTCGAACCGCAGCCTGTGGCCGGACTTGGGGTGATGGTAGTCGCGTTTTTCGGCCTGCTGGTGAATCTCGGCGTGGCCTTCCTGATCGGTCGCGGCGAACGCAATTTGAACACGCGGGCTGCGCTTATCCACGTGGTCGGCGATCTGATCGGCTCGGTCGCCGCGACCACTGCCGGCGCAGTGATTTATTTTACCGGCTGGCAGCCGATCGACGCCCTGCTGTCGGTGGTGATCGCGCTGCTGATCCTGGCGTCCACGGTGCAGTTGTCCCGCGATGCGCTTCACGTGCTGATGGAAGGCGTGCCGGCCGGTGTTAGGCTGGAAGAAGTAGGGCAGGCGCTGAGCCAGATCGAGGGCGTGCGGGCGGTGCACGACCTCCACGTCTGGAACATTTCCTCCGGGCAGGTGGCCCTGTCCGCGCACGTCGACCTGGAGGACCTTGCGAACTGGCCGGTGCTTCTGGAATCCGCAAGGCGCTTGCTGCAGATCCGCTTCCACATCGTGCACGTGACTCTGCAACCGGAACTGGCAGGCGGCATCAACCCCGGCTACCGCGCGCGAGTAAAAATCGTTCCGCACCGCGAGGAGCACCGCCACGAAGAGGGGAAATGACCGCGGGCGGTCAGATCCGCTCGATGTAATCGCCCGAGTCTGTGTTGACCTTGATTTTTTCGCCCTGGCTGACGAACTGCGGGACCATGATCGTGATTCCGGTCTCCACTTTGGCGGGCTTGAACGAGCCGGTGGCGGTAGCGTTTTTCAGGCCCGGTTCCGTTTCGGTGACCTGCAGCACCACGGAGCTGGGCAATTGCATCCCGATCGGACGGTCGTTGTACAAATTGATCATCACGTCGGTGTTCGGCAGCAGGTAGCCGGATTGGCCTTCGAGGAAATCAGCCGGCAGGGTCAACTGGTGATAGGACTGCTTGTCCATGAATACGTAGCCGTCGCCATCCTGATACAGAAACTGCATGTTGCGCGGCTCGACTTCCGCGGCTTCGATCTTTTCGTCGGTGCGGATGCGCTCGTTTTTCTTGGTGCCGGTCTCGACGTCTTTCATTTCCACCTGCATGAACGCGCCACCGCGGCCGCCGACGTGAACGTGGTAACACTTGAGAACGCGCCAGACGCGCTTGTCCATTACGATCAGGTGGTCGGCGCGGATTTCGGTCGCAAGGACTTTTGCCATGACACTTATTCGGTGGACTCAAGAAAGGTGCCGCATTTTACTCCCTGCGTGGGGACTTCGATGATATCCGGGCTCCGATGACGCGGTGTCGTCCATGACGCCAAGGCTACGATGAAGACCAGGCATACAGACATTTTCTCCACCGATTGCCGGCGCTGCAGCCGGCTCGCGCACTTTCTCGACGGGGTCAGGAAGGAATTTCCCGGTTATTTTGCCAGGCCCGTGCCGCCTTTCGGCGACGCCGAAGCGCGGCTGCTGATCGTCGGCCTGGCACCGGGAATGCACGGCGCCAACCGCTCAGGTCGGCCGTTTACCGGGGATTACGCAGGGCTGCTGCTATACCGCACGCTGCACAAGTTCAATTTCGCCAATCGTGCGCAGTCGATGCACGTGGACGACGGACTGCTGCTTACCGGCTGCAGGATCACCAATGCGGTGAAATGCCTCCCGCCAGAAAACAAGCCAGCTGTGGACGAGGTGAAGCGCTGCAATGCCTATCTGGCCGCCGAGCTGGCGGTGCTGCCGAAGGGAGCGGCAGTGCTGGCGCTGGGCGGCATCGCTCACAGGGCAGTGTTGATGGCCGCCGGAGAGAAGGTGACCAACTACAAGTTTGCGCACGGCGCGCAATATCGTCTGAGGTGCGGATTGGCACTGTTCGATAGCTACCATTGCAGCCGATACAATACCCAAACCAGGCGCCTGACCGAGCCCATGTTCGAGCAAGTCTTCGCGGCTATCGGGCGCTTTTTCCAGGACCAGACAGTCGCAGCGAAACGTCCCGATGAAGAGTGACCCGGAACAGACCCGGACTACCGGACCCGCATTCGACCCCGGTGAAGTCGTCGCCAGCCTTCCGCACCTGCCGGGGGTTTACCGCATGCTCAACGCGGCGGGGGAGGTGCTCTACGTCGGCAAGGCGCGCGACCTGAAGAAGCGCGTGGCTTCCTATTTCCAGAAAACCGGGTCTCTGGCTCCCCGCATCCAGCTCGTGATGACCCAGGTCGGCGGACTGGAAACCACCGTGACGCGCTCAGAGGCCGAGGCGCTGCTATTAGAAAACAACTTAATAAAAAGTTTAAGTCCACGCTATAACATCCTGTACAGAGACGATAAATCTTATCCGTATATCGTCCTGACCGGCCATCGCCTCCCCCGACTCGGGTTCCATCGCGGCACCCTGGACAAGGCCCATCGCTACTTCGGCCCATTTCCCAACGCCGGCGCAGTGCGCGAAAGCATCCAGCTGATGCAGAAAATATTCAGGCTGCGAACCTGTGAGGACACGGTGTTCGCCAACCGCTCGCGACCCTGCCTGCTGTACCAGATCAAGCGTTGCACCGGACCCTGCGTGGGCCTGATCAGCGAAACCGACTACGCCGAGGACGTCAAGAGCGCGGAACTGTTCCTGCAGGGCAGGGAAGACGAGGCGGTCGACCGCCTGGAAGAGCGCATGCACCGAGCCGCGGCGGAGCAGGCTTACGAAACGGCGGCGGCCTACCGGGACCAGATCCGTTCGCTATCCAAGGTGCGCGAAACCCAGTTCGTCACCAGCAGCCGGGGCGTGGACGCCGATATCGTCGCGCTGGTTGCCACCGGGGGGCTGATCTGCGTAAACCTGGTGATGGTCAGAGGGGGGATCCATCGCGGCGACAAGAGCTTTTTCCCGCAGAACGCGCAGGAGCGGGACGAACAAATCGCGCTTGAAGCCTTCCTGACGCAGCACTACCTCAACCGCGAGGTGCCACTGGCGATCATTGTCAACCGCCCGGTCGAAGCGGCGGCGCTCGAGGAACTGCTGTCCCAGCAGGCGGGAACCAGGGTACAGGTCAACGCCACCCCGACCGGCGAGCGCCGCATCTGGCTGCGCATGGCGGAAAAAAACGCCGAGCTGGCGATCGCGCAGCGGCTGGCGGCCCACGCCACCCAGGAAACCCGACTCACTGCCTTACAGCAGGCGCTGGGGCTTGCCGAGAACGTGCGCCGCATTGAGTGTTTCGACATCAGCCACACCATGGGCGAAGCGACCGTGGCCTCGTGCGTGGTGTACGACAACTCGGCGATGCAGCCCGGCGAATACCGCCGCTACAACATCAATGGCGTGGAGCCGGGCGACGACTATGGCGCGATGCGCCAGGTGCTGGACCGGCGCTATCGCAAGATCATGGAAGGCGAGGGTAAGCTTCCCGATCTGATACTGATCGACGGCGGCAAGGGGCAGGTGAGCACGGCTCTAGAGGTGCTCGCCGAAGTGGGCCTGAGCGATCTGCCGATGATCGGCGTCGCCAAGGGCGAAGAGCGCAAGGCAGGTCTCGAGCAACTGTTTTTCCCCGACCGTAACGAACCGCTGCGACTGCGGTCGGACCACCCGGGTTTGCACCTGATCCAGCAGATTCGCGACGAAGCGCATCGCTTTGCGATTTCCGGCCACCGCAACCGCCGCGCCAAGGCGCGCAATCGCTCGACCCTGGAAGAAATAGGCGGGATCGGCGCCAAGCGCAGGCAGCGGCTGTTGTCGCGTTTCGGCGGCCTGAAAGGAGTTGCTTCCGCAAGCGTGGAGGAACTTGCGCAGGTGGAAGGCATCAGCACTGAACTCGCCGAAAAAATCTACCAGCAGCTACACTGACACCCTCATGCCGATCAACCTCCCGAATCTCCTCACCTGGCTGCGCATCCTGATGATCCCGTTGCTGGTCGGGGTGTACTACGTGCCGCACGACTGGATTGCCGATCACAACAAGAATCTGGCAGCCATGGCGATTTTCTCCTTTGCCGCGATCACCGACTGGCTGGATGGCTACCTTGCGCGCACGCTGAACCAGACTTCGCCTTTCGGCGCCTTCCTCGATCCGGTGGCCGACAAGCTGATGGTCGCCACCGCATTGATCATGCTGGTTCAGTTCAATGACCTGGAGGGTTTTATCGCCGTGATAATCATCGGCCGGGAGATCGCCATCTCCGCGTTGCGAGAATGGATGGCGCGCATCGGCAAGAGCAAGAGCGTGGCGGTATCGTTTTTGGGAAAAGTGAAAACCGTATCGCAGATGGTGGCGATCATCATGCTCCTGTACCACGACGAGTTTCTGACGCTGAGTATGCATGCGATCGGAACCATCCTCATTTACGTCGCGGCGGTGCTGACTTTGTGGTCCATGGTTTACTATTTGAAAATAGCATTGCCGCAGGCGATAAAGGGCGGTTAGGTACGGCCCTTTCCTTGACAAAAAGGCCATGCTCCCTATAATGCCAACTCTGTTTTTCGCGGGAATAGCTCAGTGGTAGAGCACAACCTTGCCAAGGTTGGGGTCGCGAGTTCGAGCCTCGTTTCCCGCTCCAGGTTTCCCAGTGGAACGCGGCTAGATTTAATTCACCAGAATTAAGTCTAGCCGCTTTCTCTTTGTAGTTTTTCGGTGGACCGCGGGTTATCCTCTCAACGATTACAGCAAGAGTTTGTTCAGCGCAGCTATCATGCTGCGCGCCCCCGGCGGGGTGGCAGAGTGGTCATGCAGCGGCCTGCAAAGCCGTGTACGCCGGTTCGATTCCGACCCCCGCCTCCAATTCCCTTTACGCGCTATCCTTGTCACGCATCCGCCTGCCCGGATGGTGAAATTGGTAGACACAAGGGACTTAAAATCCCTCGGGCCTTAACAGCCCATGCCGGTTCGATTCCGGCTCCGGGCACCATCCGCTTCCGCACCGACATCATTCCAAATGGAACGCATCTCATCGCGCCAGAATGCACACGTCAAGCAGGCGCACAGACTGGCGGAGTCCGCGCGCGAACGTACCAAGAGCGGTCGTACACTGCTCGATGGCACACGTCTCATTAGCTCATACGCCGAGCGCTTCGGAGTGAAGGCAATAACCTTGCTGGTGAACGAGCAGGGCGCACGGCGTCCGGAGGTGCGCCAACTCATCGAAGCCGTCAATCCCCGTCGCGCCTATTTGCTCGCGGACGAACTGTTCGACGACATCAGTCAGGTTGAAACTCCGGAAGGCGTGACTGCGATCGTCGACATCCCACGGCTCGAAAGGAAATCGCCGGACGATTTTCGCGTGGTGCTCGACGGCGTACAGGATCCGGGCAACGTGGGTGGATTGCTGCGCACTGCGGCAGCCGCGGGCGCCACCTCGGCGTACCTCGCCAAGGGATGCGCGGATGCCTGGTCGCCGAAATCGTTGCGCGGTGGAATGGGTGCGCAATTCGTGGTGCCGGTCCATGAACGCGTGGATCTGTTCGTCGCGTTGTCGGGATTCAAGGGCAGCGTCATCGCCACCAGCCCGCGAGCAAAGAAATCGATCTTCGAGGTCGATCTGACCGGACCCGTGGCCATGATTTTCGGCAGCGAGGGCAGGGGACTGGGAGAAGACGGGCGCGGAATGGCGACCCAGTT